>JAHJHM010000213.1 GCA_018823915.1 Candidatus Omnitrophota bacterium | reverse complement strand
TTCTCCTAAATCGCGGTGCTTCTTTCTGCATAAATCCTTAGGAATCTTGGTCTCCGTAAAAAAGAATTTCCCTGTGAGTATCCCTGATTGCAACGGTATATAACTGATTATAGAAATATTATTTTCTATGCAAAAAGGAATTATGTCGGCCTCTATCTCTCTTCTAAACATATTGTAAGGAGGCTGTAAGGTCTGCAAGGGGGAATGCTTCATAAACTCTTTCATCTGTAGAACGGAATAATTACTGACACCGATTACTTTTATAAGCCCCTTACTATAAAACTCATACATAACCTGGGCAGTTTCTTTAATGGGAGTATCGACATCCGGCCAGTGAACCTGATAAATATCTATATAATCAGTTTGTAATCTTTTTCTTGACTCATCTATTTCTTCTATCATTCTTTTTCTTTTAAGATTATGGTACACTCGGCGGCCATGCCAGCTTAAACCAAGCTTTGTAGCAAGAACCACTTCTTCTCTTCTGCCATTTTTTTTAAAAAATCTTCCTATCAACTCTTCGGAATGCCCTTTTCCGTAAATAGGCGCTGTATCTATAAGGTTTACGCCTGAATTTATTGCTTTTTCTAAAACAGAAAGGGAATCCTTATCGTTTTGATTTCCCCACCAGATATCGGAACCAAACGCCCAAGTTCCCAAGCCTATTGCTGAACTTTCTCTCTCTTGATTTTGAATTTTTCTATATTCCATTTTTATAAATCACAACGCAATACAAGAAAAAATACAAAAGCTGTGCTTAGTTAAAATAAGTATAATATACAGTCTATCATATTTTTATTCAGGAAGGATAAATAAAATTGGTAAGAGAAGGGACGATTGGGAGAGAGCAAACTTAATCTAATGCGGGAATTCTATTTTGTTCATTCCAAAATCTAATCCTGCCCGCCACAAATCTTCTTCTATTTTCTTACACCAGATAACACGAGCCTCTCTGCGGACAGTATCATGGAAAAATGGTGTTTCCATATCAATTGTTATTTTCTTATCTATCTCAAAAGGATAATTAGCAACAACACCTACTCCTCTTGAAGATAAATCTCTCACTATCAGGGGCTTCTCTATCTCTTTATCAACAATCAACCTTCCGCCAGTATCTACCTTAAACCTCTTATAGCTCCGTCGTGTTCTTCTGTCCATTACTTTCGTTACCCCCTCAAAAAAGACTATTCATTAAAAGATACCATAAATTATAGGCTATTTTCAAGATAAAAGATTAAAAAATAAACAGCTTATGAAACCGCTTTCAATGCTACCATCAGGTAAGCAAATAGAGATAGCAACTTCAAGAGGGGTTTTGTTTGATTATTGGTTGTTGGCGATTAAACTTCTGACAATATAAAAAATAAAAAAGGGGGCATTGACCTACTCTCCCACCTCCTCGCGAAGGCAGTACCATCGGCCCTGGAGGGCTTAACGGCCGTATTCGGAATGGGAACGGGTGTGGCCCCTCCGGTATGAATACCCCCAAATAAAAACAGCTATTTATAAAAAAGGCCGAGTATCAAGCCGATCAGCTTATTAGGAGTGCTCGGCTAAACACATTACTGCGCTTACACCTGCACCCTATATAGGTGGTAGTCTTCCACCAGCTTTCATCCCGATAAATCGGGAAGGGATTCCTAGTTTTGGGGTAAGCTTCCCGCTTAGATGCTTTCAGCGGTTATCCTGTAGGAACGTAGTTACCCAGCCTTTACTCCTGGCGGAATAGCTGGTACGCCAGAGGTTCCTCTGTCCCGGTCCTCTCGTACTAGGGACAGCTCCTCTCAAATATCCTGCGCCCACAACAGATAGGGACCGAACTGTCTCACGACGTTCTGAACCCAGCTCACGTACCGCTTTAATTGGCGAACAGCCGGACCCTTGGGACCTTCTCCAGCCCCAGGATGTGATGAGCCGACATCGAGGTGCCAAACCGGGCCGTCGATATGAACTCTTGGGCCCGATAAGCCTGTTATCCCCGGAGTACCTTTTATCCGTTGAGCGATGGCGCTACCACGTGCAACCACCGGATCATTAGACCCCGCTTTCGCGCCTGTTTGGCTTGTCAGCCTCACAGTCAGGCACCCTTATGCTCTTACACTCGCCGTCCGATTTCCAAACGGACTGAGGGTACCTTTGGGCCCCTCCGTTACCTTTTAGGAGGGAACCGCCCCAGTCAAACTGCCCAACTGGCACTGTTTCTCGATATAATTCGAGGTTAGAATCCTAGTACAATAAGGGTGGTATTTCACTAATGGCTCCATCCCAACTGACGTCGGAACTTCATAGCCTCCCACCTATCCTACACATACCGCACCAAAATTCAATACCAGCCTACAGTAAAGGTTCCGGGGTCTTTTCGTCCTACTGCGGGTAGGCGGCATCTTTACCGCCACTACAATTTCACCGGGATCCTCGCTGAGACAGCGCTCCCATTGTTATACCATTCGTGCGGGTCGGAACTTACCCGACAAGGAATTTCGCTACCTTAGGACCGTTATAGTTACGGCCGCCATTCACCGGGGCTTCGGTTCAAAGCTTCTCCCGATAAATCGGAATAACCTCTCCCTTTAACCTTCCGGCATTGGGCAGGTCTCAATCTCTATACATCCTCTTACGAGTTAGCAGAGATCTGTGTTTTTGCTAAACAGTCACAGGAGCCTTTTCACTGCGCCCCCGAAAATTCGGGGGACCCCTTCTTGCAAACGTACGGGGTTAGATTGCCGAGTTCCTTAGCGAGGATTCTCCCGCGCGCCTTACTATACTCTAGCAGTCTACCTGTGTCGGATTACGGTACGGTCACCCGTAGACAACTTAAAAAACTATTTCTTGGTACTTGATTCTGGTGGGTTCGCCCGCGCCGTAGCTTAGACTCCCCCCACCCCCAGTAAACTGGATGTGAGGACGGACACATCCAACCGTCCGACCACCGCATCTTGCACGTCGTTTTTTAAGTTACCGCCTACAGGTGGAACCCGAATATTAACGGGTAACTCCATCACCTACTCTCGACCTAAATCGGGATTTGGCTTAGGGGCCGCCTAACCTCCGTCTGACGAACATTGACGGAGAAACCTTAGACTTTCGGCGCTCCGATTTTTCATCGAAGTTTTCGCTATTCATTCCAGGATACTTTCTTCTCTGCGTTCGACCATACTTCACAGTAAAGCTTCAACACACAGAGAATACTCCCCTACCCCTTGCGCTCAGTTTCCTGAACGCAAAGCCGCGGTTTCGGTAACAGGTTTAAGCCCCGATCATTTTCGGCGCACAGTCGCTTGACCGATGAGCTATTACGCACTCTTTAAATGATGGCTGCCTCTAAGCCAACATCTCGGCTGTCTTAGCAACTCCACATCCTTCACCACTTAACCTGCTTTTGGGGACCTTAACCGGCGGTCTGGGCTGTTTCCCTTTCGACTATGAAGCTTATCCCCCATAGTCTCACTCCAAAGTATAAGCTTAAGAAATTCGGAGTTAGATTGGGTTTGGTATGGATTAATCCACCCTAGCCCATTCTGTACTCTACCTTCGAAAGCCCTTATCTTTAGGCTGACCCTAAAGTCATTTCGGGGAGAACTAGCTATCACCAGCCTTGGTTAGCCTTTCACTCCCACCCACAGCTCATCCGAGCCGTTTTCAACCGACACCAGTTCGGGCCTCCTTCGCCTGTTACAGCGAATTCACCCTGGCCATGGGTAGATCGACTGGCTTCGAGTCTATTACTTACCGCTGGGTTCCAACCTTACGGCCGGAAACACGCCCTTTGAAGACTCGGTTTCCCTACGCCTCCTCCGTCAAAGACGGATTAAACTTGCGATAAACAATAACTCCCTGGACCATTATACAAAAGGTACGCCATTGCGCAACCGAAGTCACGCTCTGACCGCTTTGTAGACTTATGGTTTCAGATTCTATTTCACTCCCCTCACCGGGGTTCTTTTCAACTTTCCCTCACGGTACTAGTACACTATCGGTCTGATGCTAGTATTTAGCCTTACCCCGTGGCCGGGGCAAATTCCCACAAAGTTTCCCGTGTTTCGTGGTACTTGGGAACATTACTCAAGAAGATCTTTCCTTTTCGCCTACAGGACTTTCACCTTCTATGGTTTTACTTTCCAGTAAATTTAGCTAAGAAAAAATTTTTTAACTTCCCGAAGGTTCTGTCGCACCTTCTAGTAATGCCCCACAACCCCTAATAAGCAACGCCGACAGGCTTTAACACTTATTAGGTTTAGGCTCTTCCCTTTTCGCTCGCCGCTACTGGGGGAATACCTTACGGTTTCTTTTCCTCCGGGTACTGAGATGTTTCACTTCTCCGGGTTAGCCTCCTGATACAAGATCAGAATTTCCAAGTATTACCCTGGAAGGGTTTCCCCATTCGGAAATCTGCGGATCAAAAATTACTTGCATCTACCCGCAGCTTATCGCAGCTTGCTACGTCCTTCATCGCCTGCACCAACCAAGTCATCCTCCATAAGCCCTTAGTAACTTGATACTCAGCCTAATTTTCAAAGATCCTATTTTAATTATAAGCCTATAAGACCATGGGCCTTACAAGCAAACTAAAATAAAAAGTTGGTTTTAATTAATATTTGAACTTACTGTTTATGGCTACTTCTATGGAGATGACCGGGGTCGAACCGGCTACCTCCGCCGTGCAAGGGCGGCGCTCTCCCAAATGAGCTACATCCCCTAACCTTTGCTCTGCAAAGGAAACTCTAAACACTAAATCCTAAACTCTAGATAATCAATCCAAAACATTATTTTTAAGTTTTAGATTTTAGGTTTATTTAGCCTGCCTGCCGGCAGGCAGGAATTTAGGGTTTTGGATTTAGGGTTTGTCAATTCGTTTTACGAATTGACTAGTGGGCTCATCAGGGATCGAACCTGACACCCCCGCGTTATCAGCACGGTGCTCTACCGACTGAGCTATGAGCCCTCGCTAAGAGCCATCGGTTTTCGGCTATTATCCTTAGACTAAAATTTTCTTGCAAACTAAATGCTGATAGCTAAATATAAAAAAAAGCCTTTGGAGTGGCTACCCCACAAGGTGTCCTATTTGACAACTTCTTGCGAGGATTTTAAAATGAAAGGAGGTGATCCAGCCGCACGTTCCCGTACGGCTACCTTGTTACGACTTAGCGCCAATCACAAAGTTCACCGTGTACCAACAAACGTTGGGATTCAGGTGCCCCCTATTTTCAGCGCTTGACGGGCGGTGTGTACAAGGCCCGGGAACGTATTCACGGCGCCGTAGCTGATGCGCCATTACTAGCGATTCCAACTTCATAAGGGCGAATTGCAGCCCTTAATCCGAACTGGGCCTGCTTTTTAAGGCTCTGCTCCACCTTACGGTTTCGCTTCCCGTTGTAGCAGGCATTGTAACACGTGTGTAGCCCAGGACATAAGGGCCATGCGGACTTGACGTCGTCCTCACCTTCCTCCCACTTAACGCGGGCAGTCCCATTAGAGTGCCCCCAACGTTATGTTGGGGTAGCAACTAATAGCGAGGGTTGCGCTCGTTTTCCCACTTAAGGGAACACCTCACGGCACGAGCTGACGACAGCCATGCAGCACCTGTGCTGGGTCCTGATTGGATACAGGTCATCCACCCTTTCGGGTAATTACTACCAGCATGTCAAACCCTGGTAAGGTTCCTCGCGTAGCATCGAATTAAACCACGTGTTCCACCGCTTGTGCGGGCCCCCGTCAATTCCTTTGAGTTTTAGCCTTGCGGCCGTAGTCCCCAGGTGGGGCACTTAACATGTTAACTACGGCACCCATCCTTACGGACAGATACCTAGTGCCCATCGTTTACAGCTAGGACTACTAGGGTATCTAATCCTATTGATTCCCCTAGCTTTCGTCCCTCAGCGTCAGTTCTGGACCAGAGAGTCGGCTTCCCCACAGGCGTTCTTGTCGATATCCACAGATTTCACCCTTACACCGACAATTCCACTCTCCTCTTCCAGTCTCAAGCCAAATAGTTTGAGAGGCAGTTTTCCGGTTAAGCCGAAAGATTTCACCTCCCACTTATTTAGCCGCCTACAGACCCTTTACACCCAGTTAATCCGAGTAACGCTCGCCACCTCCGTATTACCGCGGCTGCTGGCACGGAGTTAGCCGTGGCTTATTCATTGGGTACAGGCACACCCTTGGCATTATTCACACCAAGAGCTTTCGTCTCCAATAAAAGGGGTTTACAATCCGAAAACCTTCATCCCCCACGCGGCGTCGCATTTTCAGGCTTTCGCCCATTGAAAAATATTCTCGACTGCAGCCTCCCGTAGGAGTCCGGGCAGTGTCTCAGTCCCGATGTGGCTAAACACCCTCTCAGGCTAGCTACCCGTCTTAGGCTTGGTAGGCCGTTACCTTACCAACTACCTGATAGGCCGCGGGTCGCTCTTAGGACGATAGCTTACAAGTAGAGGCCATCTTTCCTCTGAAACCATTCCAGATTTTAGAGCGTACGAGGTATTACCCAACCTTTCGATTGGCTATCTCTCTTCCCAAGGTACGTTACCCACGTGTTCCTCACCGGTTTGCCGCTATCTAAATTTACTCCATAAACTTTGGTCCGAAAACCGCGATTTACTTTGCAAATTAGGATCGCTCGACTTGCATGCCTAATCCACGCCGCCAGCGTTCACTCTGAGCCAGGATCAAACCCTCCAAAGGCTTTTAATTCTCTTTACTTTTTAAACTCTTTTCAAAGAACAAAAAGAAACAAAGACATCCTCAATCTCTTCAAATCTTCGCTTCTTATAAATTTTTTTTAACTACTTACCAGAAATTTGTCTTTCTCACTTGGCCAGAAGTGTATCATAAAACTTTATTTCTGTCAAGTTCCCAATAAAAATAAAAAATTATGGTAAAGTTAGTTACAATGTTCTGAAGGAAGGGTTGCGGGAAAAGAAGAAAATAGCTTTTTCAGAAGATAAAAAGACTTTCTAGGAATTCGTTTGTTAATGCCATTTTCTTTTTCTTCGATTAAACTCATTAATCCAAACCATTCTTCATTCATATTTAAATTATCTCTTGTTCTTATATCATAATAGTAAGCACCTTGCGACCATCCTCCTTCTTTATTATGCACTTTCCAATTAGGGCTATATCCTTCATCGTGCTTCCACCATTCATCAGACCATTCAAAAATCGCCCCGCCTATACAGCTCCCCTGCTTATTGCCGCTGAAAATAGTATTCGCGTACACATCTTTCCATTGAGAAAGAAGATATTCTGCCTGAACATCCTGATCTTCTGTATCCTTATAAGCATCATAAGAATCGCAGCCAAACTCAGAAAGAAAAATAGGCAAATCATAAAAGTTTTTAACACTATTAAAAAGATTACCAAACTTTTTTCCACGATAAGCAATTATTGCTAAGGCGTCAATATTTTTACATATGCCGGAAGCAATATCTAAAAAACTTGCTTCACCATTTCCTAGGGCAACCGGATGAACTTTGTCGATTTTTTTAATTTCCCCTGCCAGCTCATCAACAAAAGAATAATAAATTTCTGCTTTTTTTACTTGTTTCTTGTAGGGTTCGGAGATTTTTTCAATTTCAGGAGATGTCCAGAAACCAATTTTTCCGGAAAAGGTATAGTTATTTTCATTGCCAAGAATCCACATTAAAAGCCCTTTTTCGTCTTTTAATACTTCTACTATATTTAAAATTCTTTTTTTTGTCTTTTCTCTAAATTCTTTATCGGCATAATTTGCCCCCGGATAGCTCCACAATCCCAACCAATCGCTTACAATAGTATAAATGCCAAATTTATCATACATATCTCTTATAAATTCTTTTGTCTTTTCTAAATCTTCCCCAGCGGAATAAATTCTCACACAATTTATGCCCATTTCTTTCATCAACTTTCCATCAATAAGCCATGGTTTATTTTTATCGGTAAAAAAATCATAATCATAACCCTCCCCTATTGGTGTAGGGTTATAAATTACTCCTTTTGCTAAAAATGGTTTGCCTTCTACGTAAAAAATATATCCGCCGTCAATAGACTCAATCCAATTTTTTCTTAAATCCCCCTTCCTGGGAGAAACATAACCCTTTGCGGATTCAATCTTAACTTTTCTTACCGGACTACATCCGCTGCTAACGAAAAAACAAACCAATAAAAAAGATATTCCGAAAAATTTCTTTAGTTTTCCCACTCCTATCCTCTCTATAACGGTATAACTTAACAATTTGTTTTTTTATTCGTATTTAATCTCATCAAGATAAAATACTATACCTTCAGGATCATTAACGTCAATACTCGTTGCCCAGCAAAAACCGCCGATTATATAGGAAAGATCTCTGCCTTTTAAGTCAATTTCATATTTTGTCCACTCTTTTGTTAATTTAATGTGCATGATATTAGCAATATCCGAATCTATATATTCGCCATTAAAGATACCTCCGACTTTAAATTCATTAATTACTTCTCCACCTTTATCTCCTCTTGCCCAAAAGGTAAGTTTAGTTGCTCCCGCTAAATTATAACCTGCATCAGGGACGGTTCCCCAGTTGTTTGCCGGCTTCTGCCAGTAAATACCCGCCCATCGTGTTCCTGAAATATTCTTATACCCTATCCTCATACAAGAATCACCACTAAAAGGGTAATCTTTCCAATTTATATCTAATTTTAAATCCTGGGAAGCACTGGCCGGCATCCAACCGCTGGGAATAAAATGATTATCTAACGAACCGGCATCAGCATAGACATAGAATGGAAAATTTGTTTTTGCCTCTTCTTTCTTTAAGTCAGCATCAAATGTATATTGAATATCATCTAAATAAATTGTTTGCTCTCCGCCTGCCTGGTCAGCATTAAAAACTAAACACAATCCGCCGTTGATGTAGGAAAGGTCTTGATCTACTAAGTTTACATGATATTCCTGCCAATCCTTAGTTAACTTTATCGGGCCTGATTCTTTGGTAACAGAATCAGGGAAAGGAAAAGGTTGTCCTTGAGGATTTTTGGTTATTCCGCCTACCTTAACAACAGTAATAACTTCTCCTCCGTTTCTCCCTCTAGCGTGAAATACTAACTTATTGAAACCACTCAAATCAAAACCCGTATCTTTTGAGCCCCAGTTATTTTGGGATGATTGCCAATAGATACCTGCCCAACCTTGATCTTGAGCCTTCTGCGCTTTGTAAATAATTTCTATGCAGGTTGCTCCGGAGAAAGGCTTGTTTTGATATTGATCATTGTATTTTAAATCCCCATAGTCACCCATCCAGCCGCTGGGGATGAAATGGTTTTTAGGTGAGTTTTTATCAAGATAGATGTGAAAAGCTTTATCCGCAGCTTTCGAAGTAAAAGCAAAAACGACCGCACATATTAACCCTAAAATTAATACTTTGCCCGGCGCTCGCATCTTGCCTCCTTTTTAATTCGTCTCGTAAATATTCACTCAACCACGTCATTGCGAGGAGTGAAACGACGAAGCAATCTCGAGATTGCCACGCCTTCGGCTCGCAATGACACGGTGTTTACTGAGCTTTTACTTCGCCTCTTAAACTATCAACTATCCTTCTAACGGGGTTTATTCATATTTAATCTCATCAAGGTAGAATACAATACCTTCGGGATCATTAATGTCAATATTTGTTGCCCAGCAAAAACCGCCGATTATATACGAAAGGTCTCTACCTTTTAGGTCAATCTCATACTTTGTCCACATTTTAGTTAATTTAATTGGGCCGATACTAACGCTATCGGAATCCATATATTCTCCGCTGGAAATACCTCCGGTTTTAAATTCATTTATTACTTCTGTCCCCTCGGCTCCTCTTGCCCAAAAAGTAAGTTTAGTTGCCCCTTGTAAATCGAAACCGGTATCAGGGACGGTTCCCCAGTTATTTGCAGGATTCTGCCAATAAATTCCTGCCCAACGTGTTCCTGAAATATTCTTATACCCTATCCTCATGCAGGAATCACCGCTAAAAGGGTAATCTTTCCAGCTTATATCTAATTTTAAATCTTGAGCAGCTGTGGCCGGCATCCATCCGCTGGGGATGAAATGATTATCTAATGAACCGGAATCAGCATAAACATAGAATGGAAAATTTGTTTTTGCCTCTTCTTTTTTTAAATTAGCATCAAACACGTAATGAATATCGTCTAAGTAAATTGTTTGCTCTCCGCCTGCCTGGTCAGCATTAAAAACTAAACACAATCCGCCGTTGATGTAGGAAAGGTCTTGATCTACTAAGTTTACATGATATTCCTGCCAATCCTTAGTTACTTTTATTGGGCCGGATTCTTTAGTAACAGAATCAGGAAAAGGAAAAGGTTGTCCTTGAGGATTTCTGGTTATTCCGCCTACTTTAACTACCGTAATAACCTCTCCTCCATTTTCCCCGCGTGCTTTATATACCAACTTATTAAACCCGCTTAAATCATAGCCAGTATCTTTATGCCCCCAATTGTTTTGGGATGATTGCCAATAAATACCTGCCCAACCCTGAGTTTGCGTTCTTTTAGCGGTATAGGCAAGTTTTATACATGTTGCGCCTGAGGCAGGATTCTTTTGATATTGATCATTGTATTTTAAATCCCCATAGTCACCCATCCAGCCGCTGGGGATGAAATGGTTTTTAGGTGAGTTTTTATCAAGATAGATGTAAAAATTTTTGTCCTCGGCATAGGAAGTAAAAGTAATCGCAACCAAACACATCAAGCTTAAAAATAATGTTTTACGCATTTTTCCTCCTCAATGAGCCTGCAATTTATGTACATAAATTGCATGGGCGAATTGATCCCGAAGCGCTTCTGAAAAATATCGTCAGAAATTTTTCAGATATTTAGGCGCGAGGGATAATTGACATAAAGTCTTCAATAATCCACGCTCAAAATAAAAAAAACCTGACCTTATTGCCTCCCAGCAACAAACTCAGGTTTCACTAAATAATACCATATTTTTTCTTCGCTGTCAAGCCAAAATGAAAACGTTTTCATATTTACCCAGCAGGGTGTTCTGTTGAACTAGTCGTTCCAGAGTTCTTTGTAAATAAAGTATGATTTTTTAAGCTGCCGTAGATAAGGGGAGCTTTTGCCGTCTCCCTGGCTGCATAAACCCAGCCACTCCTCATGCATATATCCATCTAAAAAAGGGCCGGCAAAAAGGCCTTTTTTGTCATGATAAGAAGGCTCATAAGCCTTCCACCACTCATCAAGCCACTCAAAGGCAAATCCGCCGATAGCCGCCCCCGCGCCGTAACCGGCTGAATTACAAAAAATATCCAGCCAATTATACCTATAGTAATCTGCCTGAAAGCTTTGCGCTTCTTCCATCGTGTAACCCTTGGCTAAAGAAGGGGCACCATATTCAGTAATCATTGCCGGTTTATCCGCAACTCTTTTTACTTCATCCCATAAGTCCAAAAATCCATATTTTCCCCGGTAAACGTTCGTCCCGAAGATATCTATATCCGGGCAATTCTTGGCAAAAATATCTAAATACAAAGTATCCCCTGAAGCAATACCTACCGGTCGCTTTTGAGTATCTAAAGATTTTACCAGAAGTGCTGCCTCATTGGCAAATTTAAAAAAACTTTCTGGTTTTTTATCGGCATTGCAGGCAACACCATAAACATTTTCATTGCCCAGGAGCCAAAATAAAATATAAGGTTCATCCCTAAACTCCAAAACCATTTCCTTTACACTATCAAGCATATTTTTCTTATGTACAGGATCATCATAATCTGTCCCCGGATCCCAATTTGCTTTACTGCCCAAAGCATATTTTCCCAAAAAATCCCCCACTACTACATATATCCCATATTTTTTATACATTTGGCTAAAAAGCTCTTTATTTAATTCGGCCGGCTGGTGATAAACTCTTATTGTATTTACCCCCATCTCCTTCATTAAATGGAAATCACCTACTGTTTTCTCATCTTTGTCTTGAACATTATTTCTATTTCTATCTACCCAAGCCTCAAAAGGCGCGTCAATTAACCCATTTTTATTTAAATCCTGGGTAGTCCAATTCTCAAGAGTCCCGAAATCGGGCGATTCTCCTACCCTTGTAGGAGCATAGGTTATACCCTTAATAATAAACGGCTTATTCTCAACCAGCATTTGCCAATTTCCCCTGTTATCTTTTATAAGCTTAACCCTCTTACCTCCTCTGGTTTCTACAATTCTGCCTAATTTTCTCTCTTTTTCTTTACAAAAACTATTCTTAATTTTACTCAAAAAAGATGTCTTTACTAACTTTCCCGGATTTACAATAAAAATATCATTCCTCACTTCATTGTCATACCCATTAATTATCTGGATAGACGCCTCATCTAATTTAAACCCCAATTCAGGATTCTCTCTTAAAAGAAACCTTATACGGTACAAAGCGGCTTTTCCTATATACCACGGGGTATGCCAGTAAGTCCAACCGTAGCTGGAAGGAAAATGAACTAAAACAGCATAATAAGCTTTTATTGCCTGTTTTATGAGCCCGCTTCTTTCTAAAATATCAGCAATATAGAAAAGTTTTACTCCGCCAGGCTCAGGAGCAACATTCCATTTATAAAAAGCAAGGTTTAAGTCGCGGCTATTTAAAATCTTCCAGTGGTCAATCGAAGAGAGCTCTTTTTTGATTTTTACGAATTCAGGATCAAATTTAACAGAAGATGTATTGGGATAAATCCCTTCGCCTGCCGCCTTAGCCAACCCTACCGGGTCAGTTATAATATATTTATAATTTTTCCTGCCTTGGTGAGAAAATTTTCCATATTTAGAATAATTTACCGGGAATTCATCGCCTTCATCGTAAAGCTTTACCTTAGTGCTAACCGTTACATCCTCTTCTTCAAATTCTTCTACCTTGCCTGTTTCCAGCTTTCTTAAGGTAATTTCTGCCTTTTCTTTTATTGACCAATACCAGCCTCTTGGGTCGAAAGCTACGGCAAAAGGGTATTTATCAACTGCTTCTTTAAATACTTTCTTCGCCTCGGGGATTTTTTCTTCCCGCATCAAAGCTTCTCCTTTAATAAAATAACAAGTGGCAACATCATTCATAACCTGATATTTACTTTCTTCACCCTTAGAGGGAAGCTCGCTTAACCTTGCGGCTAGATTATCCGCGGTTTGAGAAAATTCATTTATACATTTATCGGTTATTTGATGAACCTCTTCAAATTTTCTTTCCCCTAAAACTGCCCACCCTTTTTTTACATACTCCGAAGAGTCTTGAGCAAAAAGAAAAATACCAGTACACCAAAGTATTAGCACGCCAGTAATTATAACAAATATAGTTTGAACAGCTGATAGCTTTTTTTTCATCCTACTATCGCTCCCGCAGTAAGCCCCTTAACAAACTGCTTCTGCATTTTTAGATATAGAAGAACTATCGGCAAAGCGGTAATGGTCAAAGCTGCCATAATAAGAGTGTGCTGAGTTACCATTTTACTGGAAAATTCCATCAATCCCACCTGAAGAGGCATCAAGTTACTCTCGGTAAAAAGAAGCGAAGCGAAAACAAACTCATTCCACACATTAAGGGCATTAAAAATTGTTACCACTGCTATTGCAGGTGCCACCAAAGGCAGGCCTACGTTCCACCAAATTTGCAGTTTATTGCAGCCGTCTATACGGGCAGCATCTTCTAAATCACGCGGAAGCTGATCAAAAAAAGTCTTTAAAAGATATATACTCAAGGAAAGCCCCATATTGGTCATTGCCAGAACATAACCGGTTCTATTTACCAAATGAAGCTTATTGAGCAAAACATATACCGGAACAAATCCGGCAGGCAAAGGTATCATCATTGCCGTCAAAAACATAAAGAATATAACATTTTTACCGGGAAAATGCAAGCGGGAAAAAGAATATGCCGCTAAAGACGAAATTAATACAATTAAAAAGACGGTAATGCTGGTATAAAAAATACTGTTAAAAAAATAACGCCAAAATTTCTCTTCCACCAGAACAGTCTTGTAATTTTTCCAATTAAGCTGCGTTGCAACTTTTAATCCGTAGTCACTATCAAATTCCGCCTGCCCCTTAAAGGAAACATTAACCATCCAAACAAAGGGAAGGATACAGCTTAGTGCTACGCTTAAAAGGAATGTATGAAGAAAAATTAAAATTATTACTTTTTTAGCTTGGTAATACACCGTATTTTTCCTTTATTTTTTTAGAAATAAAAAACATCGTAAATGACACGGCAACAAGAATAATGCCTAAAACTACTCCTTCAGCACAAGCTAAACCGGCAAAGTTACCTCTTAGGTGATTATAAACCCTCATAACCGGCACTTCTGTTAACCCTCCTGCTCCTCCGGTTAAAGCAAGAATCATGGCAAAAGCCTGCATTGTCCCTAAAATTGTAAGCACTAAAATTAAAGCGATTACCGGCATAAGAAGGGGCAAAGTTATCTTACGAAAACACTGCCAGAGGCCTGCCCCGTCAATTCGCGCGGCCTCATACAATTGTTCAGGAATAGTCTGTAATCCTGCAAGAAAAATCACAAACGCCCAGCCAAACCCCTTCCAACAATGAACTAAGGCAGTAACCAAACGCACTCTTTCTACACCCAGCCAATTACAAGCCATACCCCCTAAGTTTAATTGGTGCAGCCACTGATTTAACACGCCCCTGCCCACGGGTTCGGAACTAAGCAATTGCTTCATAAGCAAACCAATGATAATTTCAGAAAGGACAGGAAGGATAAAAAATACAACCCGATAAAACTTATTTCCCCTTATTACCTTATCTACCCCTAATGCCAGCATAAAAGCTAAAATATTCTGAAAAGTTAAAGCCCAAAAAGTAATAAAGGCTCCATTGTACACAGAAGGCCACCAGTCCTTGTCACCAACGATAACTTCCCGAAAATTCGCTAACCCTACAAACTTAGGCTGAGAGATTAAATCGTAACTTTGAAAACTTAAAATAAAGGTATAAAAAAATGGGTAGATAAAAAAAATAGAAAAAATGAGCAAGGCGGGAAAAACAAAGGAAAAATTTGTGAATTGATCAGAAAAAGAAGACCTCATCGGGAAGAAATTCTCTCCTTTACTTCTTGTATCTCGGAAGCAACCTCATGAGGGCTTTTTAACCCCATGACAATTTTCTGTAACCCTCTATTTATAACTTCGATAACCCGGGAATCTTCATTTTGCGGCCAAACGTTAGGGTGAGTAAGAACATTTAAGCTGTTAACTAAATTTTTAAGAATGGGAGGGAAATCTTCTTGGCAATCTTTGATTGCCGGAAGATTATTAGTTTCTTTAATAAGAAATTTCTGCTGTTCTCTCAAGGTGAGCCACTTTAAAAACTTAACCGCCCCATCGGCTTTCTGGGATTTAGCGTTAACCATAAAAGAAGAACCTGCCCCGCCCCAAACTTTAAGAGGATATTTTCCTGCTTGGGGAAGAGAAAAAAAAGCATAATCCAACTGGGGAGCTAATTGCTTATAAACATTAACCGCCCAACTACCGTTAAAAGAAAAAGCGGCTTTTTCTTTAGAGAAAGCATCTTCAGCTTCCTTATTAGTCATAGTGGCAATGTTAGACGCGAGAATGCCGGCATCTTTTAGTTTGAGGAATAAAGAAAAAACTTCTATCCACTGCTTATCGGTATACGGGACTTTTCCTTCTATCGTATTCAAAAATTTATCCTCTCCCATTAAGTTTATTGCCCATTCGCTTGCCAAGCAATTAAGAAGCCAGCCTTCTCCCCATCCGCAAACAAATCCATCCACTCCTGATTTTTCTTTTATTACTTTAGCGTAGTGTAGGAATTCATCAAAAGTAACCGGAGGGCTATCAGGCGGAAACCCTGCCTTTTCAAAAAGAGACCTATTGTAGACAAATTGCATAACTGTAGTATCTATAGGGACTCCATAAATTCCCTGGGAGACACCATAGCTATTTCCCTCTCTAAAAATAACTACCTCTAAAGTTTGAGGATAAAACGCTTTCATCCATCTGCTGTTATTTTCTTGCATATAAGTGTTTAGATTTAAGGTGTGGCCGGCATTAACAAAAGAGCCTACCGTCTTTTTCTCTCCCAAAATACCAAAAATCTCCGGTAAATTTCCTGCCCTTGCGGCAGCAATTACTTTTTGAGAATATATATCCGGAGGAAAGAAAAGCTTAAATTCTACATCCATCCCCGTTTGTTCTTTATACTTACCGGCAAGCACCTCGAAGGCATCTTTTCTATCGCTCATCCAGTGCCAAATAGTTATCTTTTTCTCTTGAGGCTTTTTAGAAGTACATCCACCTAAACTAAGAATGCAAAATGCAAAATGCAAAATGCAAAATGACAGTGTAAAATTAAAAATTTTGGATTTTACCATATGGTTGTGATTTTTAATATGCTTGTGCCCGCTTGTGCCCGTAAGGGTATTAGGGTATAATTTTTGCGTTTTAATCAAATACTACTGTTTTATTATTATAAACGAGAGTCTTCCTCTCCAGATGCCACCTTACCGCCCTATTTAAAACGGCTCTTTCTAAATCTTCTCCTTTTCTCTTTAAATCCTCTAAAGAATCGCGGTGGCTAACCTCAATTACATCCTGACTAATAATCGGCCCGGCGTCTAACTCGGGGGTAACATAATGACTGGTCGCGCCGATAATCTTTACCCCCCGGGCGCAAGCCTGTTGATAAGGATTTCTACCGGCGAAAGCCGGTAAAAAGGAATGATGAATATTTATAATACGGTTAGGAAATTCATTTACGAATTGCGAAGTAAAAATTTGGGTATACCTGGCTAAAACAATCAAATCAATTTTCTCTTCCTTAAGGAGAGAAATTTCTTTTTCTTCCTGCGCTTGTTTATTGGCTGGTGTCTTTGGAAACTGGAAAAATTGTATATTAAAACTCCTGGCGATTTTGTCTGCTTGCGGATAATTACTAATGATTAGCGGCAAGTGACACTGTAGCTGGCCTTGTTGATGTTTAAGAAGAAGGTCATAAAGGCAATGGGTAACACAAGAAGTAAAAATTGCTATACGGGGAATTTCCTGACTAAAATAAAGAGTCCAATCCATATTAAAACTCTCAGCCAGGGAAGAAAAACTTTCGCCGATATTTTCTTTGAGAATATTAAAATTTTCTAACGCCCACTCTATCCTCATAAAAAAAGTATTGGTGAGAGAATCGATATGCTGATCGGCATGCTGAATATTGCCGTTATTTTGATAGATAAAATTAGTAATTTTAGCGACAATACCCTTTTGGTCAGGGCAAGAAATTAATAAAGTGGCAGTATTCATAGGAACGCTAATTATAATATAGAATCGAAAGTAAGGCAAGAACTAAAATTTAAAATTGCGGGGAAGAAAATTTTCAATGCTAGCCCTAATTTCACACATCAAACGTCGTAGAAAGTGTGAGGTAAATATTCAGTGAACCACGTCTGTTTTTTCTGAATATTCAGTGCAAAATGCAAATTGAAAATTGCATACCCTAACGGGCACAAGCAAGTTAAAATTATTTATTTTTCTTTGCCGTAATTACTAATTTTGCAATAAT
>JAHJHM010000212.1 GCA_018823915.1 Candidatus Omnitrophota bacterium | reverse complement strand
ACTAAAATTTTGCGAAGAGAAAGTTGTGGCACTACGTTTATGGAAAGCTTAAAACTGCTTATAAATAAAGGACTTTGAAATCGGTGGTGTTTAAGATGAGTATAACTATATTACCCCCCCGAGGGGACTGTCAAGATTTTTCTCCCGGTTAATCTTTCGGACAACATACCAAGCAAAATATTGAGGTAACAGGTTAGAAAGCGCCTTCATGCTTAGCTATGAGAAGAATAAAAGCCTCGTTGTTTTCTTTTCTGTAAACACATCTGTAATTCATTGTAAGGCTAAATTCCCACTTATCACTGGCCCCTTGAACTGGCTTATGGCGCAAAGAAGGATGTTTTGGATTTTTCAAAAGCATATCTAAGCACCAATAAAATTTATCTTTTACCTGTTTAGAGTATTTCTTCTTACTTTTAAGTTTTTTCTTTAGATTATCTGGGATATGATATTTTTCAATCACCTTCTATCTCTTTTCTTAATTGCTCTGCCGAAGCGTATGAAGAAAATTTTCCTTTTTTGAATTCCTGCTCAGACTTTTTAGCTTCTCTCTGGCATTCTTTGGTGAAAAAATAAGTTTGGTCTTTATCAACAAATGTCCCCGGCATTACAACTATTTTATTATCTCTTACGCCAATTCTTACCATATCCCCCTCTGCGATATGTAAAAACTTTCTAATTTTTGCAGGAATAGTTAAGTGGCCATTGCGTGCTATTTTACTTACTACTTCTAACATCTTTTTACACCTCCACTAAAAAGATACCATATTTTACAAAATATGTCAATATGAAATTTACAAGATTTGTTAATTTGTTTTTTTCTTATTTTTTGTGAGATTGAAAGAACCTTAAATTTTGACGATAGAGGTGATGATTTCCCGGATAAGGTCTTGGTGTGTAACTATTCCATAAATTTTCTCGCCCTTTACCACCAAAGCAATGCTTTCCTTTTTAGATTTTAGGCGGATAAACATCTCATAAAGCCTCTGGTTAAGCCCTACTTTTATTATCGGCCTTATAAGGGCATGCCAATCTTTTTGCGGATTATAAAACAAGTCATAAATATTTATATATCCCGCGATTTCCTTAGTTTTTCTTTCCAAAGCGGATCTCCTACTATATGACAGGGAAGTACCTTTTGCGCCTTCAGGCGACATACCAAAGGCAGGTCGTCTGCCTTTGGTAGAGGCGGAAAATACAGGATAACGGGTAAATCCGTTTTTTTTCGCTACCTCTAAAATTCTTTCATACGAATCAGTATAATCTAAAGCAACTATTTTCCTCAACCCTACACAAGCTTGCTTAATCTTACTACTTCTAAGTTCAAAAACTTCTTCGATCGCTTCCTTCTCGCCTCTATCGATTCCTCCTTCTTTTTCTATCTCCTTCACTAAAGCTTTTATCTCTTCCTTGGTAACAAAGAAAGAATCCCGCTTTGGTTTTTTTATAAAAACTTTTATTGAGAATTTGTTTACTATTCTAATACTTTTTACCATCGGAAAAAATAATTTTTCAAAAAAAGCGATTACCCCAACTACCCGGCAGCTAAAATCTTCCTTAAAATATCTGCCAAGATTTTTAGGGATAAGTTCGGCAAAAATTACTACCAAAGGGGTAAAGAAGAAAGTTATCCAAATATTGGGATTATCCACCCCTAACTTAACAAGATAAAAGGTGAGAAGACTGGAACTTAACACTACACAAAGATTTGTTCCTGCTAAAATGGTGACAAGAAATTTTTCCGGCTCTAGAAGTAGCTGGCGGGCTCGTTGAGCATTTTTTTCTCCTCTATCTTGGCGATGCTGCAGCCTTAACAAGCTGGATGAGATAAAACTAATCTCACTGGCAGCAAAAAAACCCTGCAGCGCTATAAAACCTATGCACCCTAGCAAATATAAATACATCATTTCTTTAAAATTACACTCACAATCCTTTTTACTGTTGCCCGTTCTATACTAAACTCCATGTTGTGAAAACTAATTTTTTCCCCAACGTGAGGTATTTTCTCCATCTTAGAAAGCAAAAAACCTGCTAAAGTATCCTCTTCTTCGGGCAAATTTAAATCTAATTCTAAATTCACTGTCTTTATGGGGGTTTTACCGTAGATTCTCCATGTTCTATCATCTATTTTTTCTATAACTTCCTCAGGACTCTCAAACTCATCGTAAATTTCTCCAAATATCTCCTCTTCAATATCCTCACGCGTAACTAACCCTTGGGTTCCTCCATATTCATCTAGAACTATAGCAATTCTTTCACCTCTTTTTAAAAAAAGCTTAAGTAAATCATCGATTTTTTTACTTTCAGGGACAAATATCGCTTCCCGTAAGATAGCGCGATAATCAAGATGCGGCTGGAGAAAAATATCTTTGGCATAAAGAATACCTACAATATTATCTAAAGAATCTTGATAGATAGGAAATTTAGAGTGGTGCTTGGTTCTTAAAATTTTTAATACCTCATCCTGGCTGCTTTCTGTATCTATCCCCTCAATCTCAACGCGGGCAGTCAAAATTTCACTCGCCTGGGTATCTTTAAATTCTAAGACATAACTAATCATCTCTTCTTCAGAAGCTGTAATTTGCCCACCATCTTTACTTAATCCAAGCGCGGTTTTTAATTCTTCCTCACTGTAACTTAATTTTTGCTTGCGTGGTTTAAGAAAAAAATTAGAAAAGAAATTTGCCGTCTGTTCTATAGCAAAAATAAGGAAGAAAAAAACTCTAGAAAAAACATTCACCGGGGGAGCCAAGACTAAAGATAGCTTTTCCTTTGAATGGATGGCTAAAATTTTAGGGAAGACTTCTCCCAGAAAAAGAATAATTATGCCGCTGAAAATAACCGCTAAAATTAATCCCTTCTCGCCGTAGCGCGATACGAAAATAGCCGCGGCTAGAGACGAAAAGCTGATATTAACCAACATATTTCCAAAAACAACCGTAGAAAGAAGGCGGGTTGGATTTTTAAGAAGCTTTTCAACTGTCTTTGCCTGAGGGTATCTTTCCTTTAACGCGCGTAACCTCAAATTACTCAAGGAAAAAAGTGCTGTTTCCGAAGCAGAAAAAAAGGCAGAGAAAAAAATAAGAATAGCAAAAATAAAAAAATTAACTATCATTTTTGACTTTGCATATACCGTAAGGAAGGAGTAAGGGGAATGTCCTCTTTCATTTTTACAATTATATTATACCATATATTTAGATTCATTCGTAAATAATATTGACAATGGATATTTTCTTTTCTAATCTTTATGGTAAGATATTTGAAATGGAAACTTATAAATTAACACCTTTTTCTTACAAATCCATCATAGATTACAAAGAAAACCTGAATTACCAGCAATTAAAAGCGGTTGAAGAAACAGAAGGTCATTGCCTTGTTTTGGCCGGGGCGGGAAGCGGAAAAACTAGAGTTCTCATTTACCGGCTTGCCTACCTCTTAGAAAAAGGAAATAATCCGGAAAATATCCTCTTGGCAACCTTTACCAATAAAGCTGCCAGAGAAATGATAAACCGCTCAGAATGCCTTCTTAAATCGAGCATCTCCGGCCTTTGGGTAGGAACTTTTCACCACATCGGAAATTTAATCTTAAGAAAAGAAGCGGCTGCTTGCGGCTACTCGCCCAATTTTACTATCGTTGACAGAGAAGATGCTAAAGATTTAATTGAAGATTGCTTAGAAGAGCTGGGTTTTTTAAAACAAGATAAGCTCTTTCCTAAAAAAAATATTATTTCTAATATCCAGAGCTTAGCTGTTAATTCCCAAAAGGAATTAGATGAAGTGGTGGCTAGTTTTTATTCCCACATCGAAGAATATACCCCTGGAATAAAAAGAGTCCTTAATTTTTATAAAAAGAAAAAAAAAGAATCTAATGTTATGGATTTTGACGACTTACTCTTCAATTGGCTAAAAATTCTTCAAGATAAAGACCTATGCGCGAAATATTCTAAAAATTTTAAATATATCCTTGTAGATGAATACCAGGATACCAACCGGCTTCAATTTGAAATTTTAAAAGCTCTTGCCTCTGTTCATAAAAATATCCTTGCGGTAGGAGATGATGCCCAGTCAATTTATTCCTTCAGGGCAGCTCAGATAGATAACCTTCTCAATTTCCCTAAAATCTTTAGCAGCACAAAAATTTTTAAACTTCAGATAAACTACCGTTCCAGCCCTCAGATTCTCTCCTTTGCTAATGAAATCATAGCACATAATGTAAATCAATTCCCTAAAACCTTAGAAGCAATAAAAAAAGACGGAGAACTGCCGGTTGTGGTAAAAACAAACGATGTATACCAACAAGCAAAGTTTGTGGCTCAACGAGTATTAGAATTAAATAAAGAAGGGGTACCTCTAGAAGAAATGGCTGTCCTGTTTCGTTCCCGCTTCCAGAGTTTAGAGCTGGAAATGGAGCTCTTAAAAAGAAATATTCCTTACATCGTAAGGGGAGGGGTAAGATTTTTTGAGCAGGCCCACATAAAAGATGTGTTAGCGTATCTAAAGGTCATCAACAACTCTAAAGATGAACTTTCCTTTAAACGGGCAATTTCTCTGTATAAAGGGATAGGCAAAAACTTTGCCTATAAAATATGGGCTAAATTAATCAAAGAGAAAAAAACAACTGAAGAAATTGAAAAAAAATTACCTGCCAGGCAAAAACAGGGATTTAAAGAATTTTTTTTGCTTTTGCGGTCTTTAAAAGAAACCCAAAAACCCCAAGAAGCAATTCAAGAAATCTTAAAATTTTATAAGGATTACTGCTATCTTAGCTTTGATAATCCCCAGGAAAGGATTCTTGATTTAGAAGAATTAGCCAAAATGGCTGCTAATTATCCAACGATAAGAAGATTTCTTCTTGATTTAAATTCGGTTGAAGATTTTAAAGGCGAAACCCTCTCATCACCCACTCAAAAAGAAGAAATGTTAGTGCTTTCTACAATTCATCAGGCAAAAGGCTTAGAATGGGAAGTAGTATATTTAATTGGCTTTAGCGACTATGAATTTCCTCATCCTAAAGCGTTAAATTCTGCCAAAGCACTTGAAGAAGAAAGAAGGCTATTTTACGTAGCCACAACACGGGCAAAATCATATCTTTATGTAACTTATCCTCAAACTAAATATACTTTTAAGAATGGCTTAATAATCTCAAGGCCGTCTATGTTTTTAGATGAACTGCCCTCAAACTGCTACCAGGAATGGAACCTCCAAGATAATGCCTCTCACCTTTTATAGAAACCATCGCTCTTTTCAAAGTTCAAAATGAGAATAAAAAATCTGCTTGACATTATACGTAATATAAGGTATACTTTATACGTGGTGTTAAAGGATACTCCAGTATGCGCTTCTGCGCTAGTAAATGGTCAGTAAAATACACTCTATTGCAAAATGCAAAGTGCAGATTGCAAAGTGAAAAATGCAAAGGTAAGAGATATGAGTTTTGTGTGCAAGTGTTTAATTCTAACTTTTACAATTT
>JAHJHM010000022.1 GCA_018823915.1 Candidatus Omnitrophota bacterium | reverse complement strand
GGACAATAATTGCCCAAGGAAAGATAATTTTTCTTGTGCTCTCTTCTATCGCCAGCTCTGCTAATTTGTTGTTAGGCGTCTGCGGCCTAAACTCAACAGGAATTTCCTCAAGAGGAATTTTCTGATTTATCTCTCTTAACGAAAATTTTAAATTAGCTTTAATATATCCTTCAGCTTTTTTCCTTGCCTTATATTTGTTAAGAAGGCTTCTCTTGAACTTCATCCACTCGATAATTCTTTGAAAAATAGTCTGCTCAACGATGTTACTTGCTATATTTGTGCCGGTTGTTGCCTTAAATGTCTTATTACTGAGATTAATTTTGCCTGAAACTACACCTAAAAACAACTCATTATCTCTAACATTAACTACCACGAAGCGAGATGCCGGCATTGGAAAAAATGGGGTCAGAGTCATTTCTTTTGAATTAAAACTCACCGGCGAGGCGGCAATTATTAGTCGATAGTCGTTAGTGAATAGTGAATAGTTGATAGTTGATAGTGAATCGCGGAAAGAAGATAGCTGGAGATTGATAACGAGAGATTGATGACTAGTGGGAGGCGGGGCATTCATAGCCAAAATTAAACTGCTAACGAGAGATATATTAAGGGCTGCGGCAAGAGTCAGGCCCCAAGATAGCCCTGCCTGTCGCACGGATGAGGTAGCCTGACTTTTATCCTGCCACAACCCTCTACTTAATACTGAATGCTTAATCTTTAATCTTAAATCTGTGTAATCTGTGGTTGCAATCCGTATTGCAAAAATTGGGCTGGAGCCTCCTTTTTTTACTTGGAAAGTGCCTCCTACCCTTTTAGCGAGAATAACCCCATAAGCTTCTGGAACTTCAAAATAGCCATCTCCATCATAATCTTTAGTTTCTTCCAATACCGAAATCTCGGCATTATCGCAACCTTGAGCAAAGAAAAATCTTAGAGCAGCCTCTTGATTTGTGAATAAATTAGAGAACAAACGGCCATAAGATGCCCTCTCGGCTTTAATGATATCAATAGCTTTCTTAACTTGACCGATTAGTTTTGCTCTAGATTGTTCGCTTTCAGGAGCGTCCATATAATCTTCAATTTGAGACGTAATTTGAGTAATATAGGCCTGGTATTTATATGTTCGCCTTGCAATCGTATTTATCTCAGACCTTATGTAATAAAAAGGTATATTTTCTGTTTTTTTGGCCAAAAATTCTAACAATTGATTCAAATTTCTATACGCATCCTTAATCTGATTTAAATATCTGCGGAGATGCTCAATATGATCTGACTCAAAATGATGAAGAACTAAAAATGCGCGGCCGTTCTCGGAAAGCATCCGGTTAATTTGATCCAAAGATGCCCGCATATCCGTGTAATCAAATGAAAAAGTTGAAACAACGATATCCATAGAACAAGATTTTATCGCCGGTGGGGGAAATTCCATTTGTCCGTTGTGGCTTAAAAATAGGGACAGCGACCATTTTTCTCTCACCGGCGAGGCGGCAGGGTTAGCGCTCAGGATACCGCTCTAAGGATTCAGCCCGTTGAATCCTGAATCCTTAATCCTTAATCCTGCGTGCTTAATCCTTAATCCTGTTAAAATTGGGCTGGAGACAGGTTCTATCGGTAGTTGTATAGTAACTGTCGTGCCTTCTCTTACTTGCATATTAGGGGTCAGACCTCGAATTTGGAAATTAGCTGCGTCAATATTATAAGCGGTACTGTTAATTGGAGAACTACCTTCTAATTTCGAGGTCTGACCCCTTGTTTTCTTATCAATTAACTCCTCCAATTCATTAAGCTGGGATTCAGTGAAATAGTTTTTGCTGGGTTGGCCTTCTTTTTTTACTCCCCTTGAAGTATATTCTTCTAATGCCTCTTCTAAATCGGTGGATAATTCACTTTGCTTTATTTCATTAATGCAAGAGTGTAATTTACCACACGTAATACGATGCGCTGCGACTGTTGCGTCTATGGTGTGAACTTCTCTATCCGCAAGGCCAAAGTAAAATTTTAAAGCTCCTCTGGCTCTTTCAGAATAAGAATCCAAAATAGGTATTTGATTAAGTAATTTTGTAAACTCCTTTTTTAGTGCGGTATCGTTTTCAATTTTCTTTTTTATTTTTTGATGTGAATACTGACATTCATCCAAAAATTCTCCGATGCTAAGGGGGGAAATTTCTTTAAGTCTCCTTAAAACTCGCTGGACATTATGACGAGTAACACAATCTGTTATTCTTCCGATAAAACTAATCTGTTTTATGCTCCATCCTCTAAGAAAATAAAGCTTGGCCATTTGAATAGATTTTTCTGAGAGAAGTCTTGGTTTTTGC
>JAHJHM010000243.1 GCA_018823915.1 Candidatus Omnitrophota bacterium | reverse complement strand
GTGCCTGCCGCGCCGCCATCTAAGGTTAAGGTATTGGTTATGGTAAAGGTCTCTCCTTCTTTAAACGCGAGTGTCTTTGAGGGTATCTGGCACGTCAGATCATAGAAGGTAGTCGTGCCTGTTATGTTGGAGGTGCCTGTGCCGTCAAAGACAACGGCGCCGGTTCCGGAGGCAAAGGTGCCGGATGAGGTGTAGTCGCCGGCAAGGTAGATATCCTGATCTGAGGCATCAAGCGCGCCTGTTATGCTGAGGTCGCCATCAATATCAATAGCGTTGGTTGAGAGTGTGGCTGTGCCGGATACGATTACATTATTGAAGTCCTGGGTATCGGCTGTGCCGCCGGTTATAATGGTCGATGTTCCGTCAAAGGTAACTGTTCCGGTTCCGGAGGTGAATGTTCCGCCGGATGAGGTGTAGTCACCGGCTATGGTAAAGCTTGATTGAGGCGCGGTTAAGGTACCGGACGACAAGGTTACACTGCTGTTGGCGTCTATCGTGCCGTTTTCGGCATCAAGCGCGCCGCCGTCTATGGTAAGCGCGCCGTCTACTGTAAGGTCTGAGCTTGAGGGAAGCTGTAGGGTCCCGTCGCTTATGTCTAATGTCCCTGTTAAGGTTATGTCATAGCCGTTAGCGTCAACTGTCCCTGTGTAGTCGCCGTTGGTATCTAAGGCGCCTTGAATATCGATGACCGCCGCGGACACATTAGCGTCAAGCGTACAATTAAGTAAGCCGTTACCGTCGAATATGGATGTATCGCCCGCGTCGGGATAATCCGCCCCAGGTGTCCCGCCTGATGTGGATGACCAGTTAGCGTTGGTATCCCAGTCACCCGCGGCAGGCGCTACCCAGTATCGTGTGGTTGGGCCGAATATCCAGTAAGCGGTGGTTGTGGTATCGTTGTTGGCCCTATTTATAGAGTTTGTGGCAGTTATACTCTCTCCCGTATCATCAACATTGGAGTTGGATACATCCACATAGGAGACGGTCTGGGGGTTGTCTACCTTCAGGGTAAACTGGCTGCTTCCGTCCTGGCTGTCAAGGACGACTTCTGTGCCGGCAGTCCCTCCGTCTAAGGTCAGAGTATTGGTTATGGTAAAGGTCTCTGCTTCTTTAAACTTAAGTATCTTCGAAGGTGTCTCACAGCTTAAGTTGTAGAATGAGGTTTCGCCTGTTATGTTGGATGTTGCTGTGCCGTCGAAGACAACTGTGCCTGTCCCCGATGTGAACGCGCCGGCGTTTGTCCAGTCGCCTTCGAGAGATATGTTAAGGTTATTGGCGTTATTAAGCGCGCCTCCCGATTGAATCGTAAGGTCGTTATCTATGTCGATGTCATCCGTTGCCGGCGTTACCGCGCCTGATATGATGACATTATAGAAGTCGTTATCATCGCCTGCGCCGCCGGTTGTGAGTGTAGTCGTCCCGTCAAAGGTTACCGTGCCCGCGCCTGAAGTGAACGCGCCGCCAGAGTTAGTATAGTCCCCTGCTATGGTGAAGGCGCCTGTTGAAGGAGCGGTCAAGGCGCCCGCTGATAAGGCCACGCTTGAGTTCGCGTCTATCGCGCCGTTTTCGGCATTGAGTGAGCCGCCGTCTATGGTAAGGACACCTCCGACCGTAAGCGTGGAACCCGCGCCAAGTAAGAGCTCAGCATCGCTTACATCAAGCGTGTCTCCAATTGTCAGATTATACACGGCTGTATTTAGTATTCCCGTATCATAACCGTTCTGTATGTCTAAAACATTAACTTCCGCGTCTATGTCAAAGAGACAACGCGTGGTGTTCCCGCCGTCAAATATGGCGGTATCTACATCCCGGGGATAGTTCGCGCCGCCTGAACCGCCTGACGCGGAAGACCAGTTATCATTATCATCCCAGTCCTCATCATCCGCGACGCCTACCCAGTATCTGGTAACCGGGCCGAATATCCAGTGAGGAGCGGCTTCCTGGTCATCGTTATTGGTCCTGTTTATCGATTCGTTGGCGGTTATATTATCTCCTAAGGCCTCAGAATTGGACACATCCACATAGTTTACGGTCTGGCCGCTGGCTATATCAAGATTAAAGCGGGTCGCCCCGTCACTGCTATTTAACACTACCTCAGTGCCGG
Source organism: Candidatus Omnitrophota bacterium (assembly GCA_018823915.1). Taxonomy (GTDB): domain Bacteria; phylum Omnitrophota; class Gorgyraeia; order Duberdicusellales; family 4484-171; genus JAHJHM01. Next base: position 1,082 of record JAHJHM010000243.1, on the reverse strand, counting down.
CAGCGCCTCCGTTTAAGTTTAAGGTATTGCTTATCGTCTGAGTAGAGCCTGCCTCAAAGATTAAGTTTTTACCCGGGGTTACGCAAGTTAAGTTGTAGAAGGAACTCGCTCCTGTTATGTTGGATACGCCTCCTCCATCAAAAATTACAATGCCGGTTCCGGCTGTAAATGTACCGGATGAGTTATCCCAGTCACCGGCTGCATAGATCGTTGACGAGGCGGAGGTTGAATCTATTATGCCCGTATTAGTTAAGTTACCTTCTATATTGATTACACCAACACCGTCTAAATTTATCCTGCCTGAATTGTCTAAATCAGCCGGAAGAACGGCTGACCCTGTTGTTATGGTAAGGGTCCCGTCCACATAAAGGGTGCCTGAGGCGTTTAAAATTAAAGCATTGCCTTCGATATTTAACAAAGCGACACCCTTTATCTGACAATCAGCGTTGGTTAAGGTTATGCCGCCGCCCGGAACAAACGCACTGCCGGTCCAGATCAAAAGTTTGTGCTCTGAATCTATTGTCAAATCGCCCGCGGTAACACCGTAATGGATGTCACCATCCCCATCATCGGCGTTACTAAGATCCGCGTTGGTTATCTCAAAAAGCGATTCACTCCGGACAATAACGTCTCCGTTATATAAATCAAAACCTGTTACTGAGCTTCCTGCCAATCTCGATGAGGTTGTCGCTTCATAGCTCGACGGGCCATCTATGTATACTGTAACTATGTCGGCTTCGTTTATTTCAAGGCCTGTGAAGAAGTAAGTTCCTACTCCCGCTAATGCCGTATCTGTTAAGCTAAGGGTGGAGCCTGAAGCATAGTGGAGATAGAGCGCTATGGTACTGTCTGACGCAACAGGGTTTGTTCCTTCATCAAGATAAGCTGTGCCTGATATCGAGTCGCCTCCGGCAAAGAACCAGTTGACATTATTTCCTGAGTCGGTGCCGCTTGTTACGGTTATATAGGCCGGCGTTCCGCCTATGGCAGTCTGGTCTTTAACATCTACGTCGGTCATCAGGAATGTGCCAGATCCCGCGGCCTGCCAGTTGCGCTGGGTTGAATCTATACTGCTTCTTATG
>JAHJHM010000211.1 GCA_018823915.1 Candidatus Omnitrophota bacterium | reverse complement strand
TAATATAAAAAAAGAACATCTGTATGGTTAGGTAAACCTATAAATTCTATCTTATACCCATTTTTCTCATAAATATAAACTTCTTTTTCCTGAATAAGCTCGGGTTTAGTAGGAAACCAGATTGGCCTTTCTAATAAGTTAATATCTTGTTTTATGTTTCGCATTTTGCCTCCTTTGAATAGTGGCATCCTGACTTAGTAATAGTGGCATCCTGACTTAGTAATAGTGGCATCCTGACTTAGTGCCCTTTTGCTATCTCCTTTAATATCAAGGACTTTTAACCAATTTTTTTCTTCTATAGATCTTTGATAGATTCTTGATGTAGTAGTAAAGACTTCCATATTTTTAAACTTCATTATTTCTCAAACTCTTCCTTTTGTATCTTTACACAGACGGTATCTACCCCGAACCACTCCTATATCCTATCAATTCAAAGCTTTAATCCCCATACCCCCAAAACTAATCTAATTCGTCCTATTATACCGAATTAGCCCAAATTTCCCCCTTAAAAGCCCTATTATACCGAATTAACCTTTTACCCCTTTTTTCTATTCAATTTATTCAGGAGTTTCTTGGCTGTTCTAAAATCCACATCAAAATAAGCAGCCCTTACTTTCATTCTCCCTGTCCGTGGATCCCGATACTTCCTTTCCGGCCGATAATCCCTATGCAAGGCCCCAAACCCTCGGAAGTAAACCCGCTGATCATCCACTAAATCCTCAGACAGCCTATTCCACAAAAATCCCAATATCTTCTCAGATTCGCTAATAGTAAGATTAAACCTTTTAGCAATCTCCTTGGCCGCCTGGCTATAATTCATTTCTCTAAAACCTCTTCTGCCTTTTTACGAACCCTTTTAGATAATTCCTTAAGCTCTACTACCGGCAATATGGTTATCTTCTCAAATAACTCATCTACACTAACCGGCCCCTTTCTTAAAACCTCATCCGCGGCCTTCTTCATATCCTCAAGCAATAAGGTCGAGCGTTCATCTTTAGCAACCAAAGTATTGGCTTCCTCTATAATTCTTGTCACCAAATTATTTAACTCATCAACTAAAAAGACCACTCCATCCTCAGCTACCCGAAATTCTGTCTTGGTTTTAACATACTTCTCCAAAGTGCTTTTATAAGTCACTGAGGGGCTCTTCTTGGCCATTTTTCCCTCCTGGTTATGATTAGACCTTACTTAGAATAAATTTGTCTATAGCTTCTGATAATTCTATTTCTGCCCTTGCCCTGCGAATGGGCTCAGTTGAACCAATTAACTCCTTGGTCTTCTCCTTAAACAAATTCTCTAACCTCTGCGTTGGCGCGCTATCTGCCTGCAAACCATAAAACTGGTTATTTATTCCTCCGGTTCTAGCCATCCACTTACGATTCTTCTTTTTCATCTGAGAGCTTTCCGGAAGCCTGTACTTGTAAAGCTCTATCTCTTCATCCGAAAATATCTTAGGCAAGATTAAATCCTCAACTGCAACATGCTTAATTCCATAAAACCTTAAATCCCACACAAAGGCATCCTTAATAATCCATCCTGAGGTATCATAATCAACTAAGGAAAATAGATAAAACGACTTGCGCACATCAATTCCCTCTTCCTTCATCCTATCTACAAAATACTCTGCTGATAAAACAGAGGGCTGCCCCCCTAATGAGACAATAGTCACCTCAGTATCAGAGGCAATCCGCTCCAAAAGAGGAAAATGCCCTACCTTCTCCGCAAAGAGAATCACATGATTATTAATCCCGACCTTTTGACTATTCTGATTATTATCAATAAACCCCATCTCCTTATAACGCATCAGGTCATTATAGCGCACCATAATCACTAATTGCTTGGTGAACTGCTCACACTGGTCCACACTGGAATTAAATGAATCAGACCGCGAAAGAGCAATCTTAATATGAGAATACCAGAAGTTCCTTACCAGACCATTAATAGGCGGGATTTTCCCTTCCATAATCCAACAGCGCGCCTGCCAGACAATATTGCGGATAAGCAGGCTTACATTAACCGGATACTTCATCCCCGGCCCAAAGCGCTCCACCAACCATTCCTTATCCTGTAAATGAATAGGCTCTTTGAACTCTCGGATCCCTAATTCTCTCAGTTTATCCTGTTGGCTTTTCAAAATTACCCCTTCTTTTTCTCCCCCAACGTCGCTTTTTACCATAAATTTTAGTGAAATAAGCCTAATTTTAGGGCTATTTCACCCCTCCAACGACGTCTTTTCCTACTTAGACGGCGTTCACAAACTCAGTGCTTCAGCTGCCTCAGCTATCTGTTCTTTGGTCACGTGGGTATAAACCATTGTAGTTGAGACGTCCCGATGGCCAAGAAATTCCTGGACCAGCCGGATATTCTTGCTCTTGTTTAAAAGTTCAGTTCCAACCGTATGCCGAAGGGCATGAGGCGAATAATCTCCTTCTATCCCGGCTAACTGGATCCATTTTTTGAAATTCCTCTGGACAGCCCTTTTAGACATCCTTTTATGATTTCTGCTCAAAAACAAAGCTGCGTTAATCTCTAAACTCTCACCCTTCGCACCCTTCCAAGATAAAAACTCATGAGTATGTTCTCTTATAGCTTTATTCAAAGGAATATCTCTAATCCGGCCCCCTTTACCAGTAATATTTAAGATTCGTTTGTCCTGGATATCTCCTACATTCACTGATATTGTTTCCGATAATCTCAAACCCGTGTTTAACATCAGATCATACATCATATAAGACCTGGCAGCGCTCTTTCTATCAGCCAGGGCGGATAATAATTTCTTCTTCTCTTCTTCATTCAGATATTTTATCCTCTGTCGTTTCATTCCTCTCCCTCTCTCTTAAAATTTCTCTCACCTTAATCATCACCATAGCGTCTATTAGAAAGAATTTACTTACCTTCTCTTGTGAATCATCAATATGTTGTTCTATGATTATTCTTTTTGCTTCTTCTTTTAATCTCCCTTGTTCTTCCTGGGAAAGACTGAAAAATATTTTATTTAATCTCTCTCCTTCTTCCTTCTCTTTTAAATATTTTTCTCTTTCCTTCTCCCACTCCTCTTTTTCCTTTTTTTCTCTTTCATCTCTTACCTGCTTCTCTTTCTTTTGTGTTTCTTCTTTTGTGGGCGGTAAATCCCAGTCCTTTTCTAATGATGTCCTCAATAACCCAGCAGGATTATTTACTGTTCCGTCATTAGATATCCTTGAAATATGCAGCACTACTTTATCAAGTGTATGTTTTTCAATTAAATTCTTTGTCATTTCTTCCTTTAACATCCCTGCTTGTTGGGGAAATCTTTTATTAAAAATATCTATTGCCAAGTTTGCTTGATTTATTTCTTTCCGCTCTTCTTTCTTGTGCGCTATTTGCAGCTTCTTTTTTGTTTTCTTAAAAACAGCTTTCCAGTCTTTTCCGTCTACTGTTTTTTCAAGTTTCGCGTAACTTAAAGTTCCTGTAGTCAATTCCACTCCTTCCAACTCTTTAAGCGCCGGCTCTAATAATCTTTTTCTTTGTGATTGATATTTATATTTAGATAACTCTAAATCCTCAAAAAGTCCTTTTGTTTTTCTCTCGTAATAATTTTTATCCGCCATTACCAAATCAAGATGAGAATAGAGTAAAAT
>JAHJHM010000250.1 GCA_018823915.1 Candidatus Omnitrophota bacterium | reverse complement strand
TATAATGGTGGAAGTTCAGGAGGCGGTTCTTACTACTCAGGCGGCGGCGGCGGAGCCGGCGGAGTAGGAGCAAGTGGTGCTAACCGGCCAGATGGTGGCGCTGGTATTGCTAACGCAATTTTAGGAACAACCTACTATTGGGCTGGCGGCGGCGGCGGCTCGGGTTATAGTAGTAATGGCGGTAATGGCGGCATCGGCGGCGGAGGCGGCGGCGCTGTTGGGACTACAACAGGCGGCGCCGGGTTAAATAATGGTTCTCCCGGAGGAGGCGGCTCACCAAATTCTCAGACTAATAAACCAGGCGGAAATGGCGGAACCAACACAGGCGGCGGCGGTGGCGGCGGTTCACACTACAACGCTAATAACAATGGCGGCAACGGCGGTTCAGGTATTGTAATTGTTCGTTATTTAACATCAACATCAGGAGGCATCTTTAACGCTGGCACTGGCACGGTTATTTTTGACGGTATTGAGAGTGGAAAGACAATTACTACCGCAGGCTCAAGCTTCTATAATTTAACTTTTAACGGCACCGGAGCTTGGACATTGCAAGACAGCTTAACCGTAAATAACACTTTAACCGTATCTGCCGGTGAGGTAATCACTCAGGCAAACAGCATTACTCTTCTTCACTTTACCCAGACCGCGGGGACATTCAATTCTCCTTCTACCACCCTTACTGTTGGCGGAAACTTCACTCATACAGCCGGCACATTTAACCACAACCAGGGCAAAGTCATTTTTAATGCCGTTGATACTGATAATACCATAACTTCTACGGGAGTAGTTTTTTACAATATTGAATTTAATGGTATAGGCGGTAAATGGACATTACAAGACTCACTTGATGTAGACAACGACCTTACTATATCAGCCGGCACCTTATCAGCAGGAAGTAACCCCATTAACGTTGCCGGCAACTGGACAAACTCAGGGGGAACGTTTGACTCAGGCACTGGCACAGTTACCTTTGACGGTATAGAAACAGGAAAAACAATTACTACCGGAGGTTCAAACTTCTATGATTTAACCTTCAGCGGCACCGGCGGGGAATGGGAATTGCTCGATGCCTTAGCAGTGAGCAACAACTTCATTTTAACTGCAGGTTCAGTAAACATTGATTATGCGGGAGCAGCCATTGGAGGAAGCTTCACTCAAACCGGAGGCAGCTTAGGAACATGGGGTTACAGGAGCGAGATTAATTTATCCGGTTCAACCTCTCCTTTAATTGATTATCCGGTGCAAATCACTCTTTCCTCTTCCAACTTTGATTTCAGCAAAGCCAAGGCCAATGGTCAGGACATAAGATTCAAATCAGCCAATGGAATAAGGTTGAATTACTGGATTGAAAGCTGGAGTTCCGCTGAGGAGAATGCTGTTATCTGGATAAGAGCCCCTCCAATTCCCACAACCGGTACAACTTTGTATATGGATTACGGTAACCCCAATGCTACAGACAAAAGTAATGGTAATAATGTATTTACTTTCTTCGATGATTTCTCCGGCTCAAGCATTGATACCGCAAAATGGGCGGTAACTAACGGGACCGGCTTCAGTGTCGCAGATGGATATTTAAAAGGAGCCAACACCAGCGGCAGACTTACCTCTCTACTAACCTTTTCTTCCGGTATTATTCAAGAAATTAAAGCAAAAACAACTAGTATTGCTTCCAATGGCCAGATGATTGGAGGTTTTTATTTATCCTCAGGCGATTGCATTGGTTGGTTAAATCATCCGGGGAATGCCTACTATCGCAACAATACAACCTGGGTAAATAAAGGCAACCAAACCCCTGCCAATAATATTCTCTATACCATAACAGTAATAGATTCTTCAACCGTAAATTTGCAAATGTATAATCTAGATACATCGTCAGCGTATTGGAATGTCGGCAATTTATCCAATAACGTTTCTAGCGAACCCATAGTGCTGGGAAAGAGATATGATGGCGATTCTTGGAATAATCAGGGTTATGCAACTAGTTGGGATTGGATAAGAACGCGGCCCTACGCGGAAGTCGAACCTACCTTAAGCGGCGTAGGTACCGCACAAACCGGCGGCAATATCAGCGTAGGAGGAAATTTTACTCAGTCAGGCGGGACATTTAATTCTACTGCTGGTAATCTTTCCCTTTCGGCTAACTTCACCCACACAGCCGGAACGTTTAACGCTAATTCCGGGACAGCAATTTTTGATGCCGCTGATTTAGATAACGCCATAACTTCTATGGGAGCAGCGTTCTACAATGTTGAGTTTAACGGCGCAGGCGGGAAGTGGACATTGGCCGATAGCTTGGATATAGATAATAATTTATTTTTAACTGCCGGCACATTAGATGTATCATCGGCTGACTACGGAGTAACTATAGGAGGCGATTTTAACCGCAGCGGCGGCACATTGGCGCAGCGTCAAGGCACAGTTGCCTTTGATGATGCCGATAAAGTTTCTGCGATTTATGGAGACAATACTTTTTATAATTTAACTTGCACCACAGCCGACAAAACTCTTAAATTTGCCGCCGGAATTACCCAAACTGTGCAAAACAGCTTAACTCTACAGGGAGAAACAAGGAAGCTGATTAAATTAAGGAGCACAGAAGCAGGTACCCCTTGGATGATTAATAATACCAACACCCAAACCGTCAGCTTTGTGGATGTTCAGGATTCTACCGCTTCTAATTTTATTACCGCCAATATCTCTAAAAACAGAGGCAACAACAATGATAACTGGCTTTTTACTGTTACCGATATTATCTGGTGGGGAGAAACTTCCTCTGACTGGGCAGATAAGGATAACTGGCAATATGGCTATGTACCTAATGATACCGATAATATATTTATTAATTCCGCGACTTACAACTGCCTCTTAGATTCAGCAAGAGTAATAAACGCGGTAACGATTTCATCCGGCGGGATTTTGGATTTAAATGATAAAGGCCTTACCATAACTACGGGAAATTTTGAGAATGACGGAACCTTAAGGCTCAAAGGCAATGAAACTTTATTACCCCAGCCTTTTCCCAATGACCCTGATTCAGGGACAACAGAATATTACGGCAACGGCATTTACACAAAATTAATCGCGGGGAATAGTTACTACAATTTAACCTTTAATGACATTGGCAGCTGGACTCTGGATGCCCCCTTAGTTGTGAGCAATGACTTTACGATTACTCAAGGTACGCTAGATGCCGCCGGGTTTGCTATGACAATAGGCGGAAGCTGGAGCAATTCGGGCAGTTTTACCCATAGCAATAATACAGTTACTTTTAATGCCACAGAAACAGGTAAAACCCTTACTTGCACCTACGCGGTGCAAGTGGGGTTTGGTGATTTGGTTTTTAACGGAGCAGGAGGAGAGTGGAAGGCAGAGAGCGGCCTTACCGTAGCGGGTAATTTGAGTTTAATTGCCGGCACATTAGACCTAAATGGTAAGACGCTTAATTTAAGCGGGGAATTTAATAGCGGGGGAAAATTAAAACTTAATAATACAGAGACTTTAAACTGGCCGGGTAATGATACAACCGCGGGGACAGTAGAATATTATGGCAGCGGCTCCTACAGCGGATTTAAGGCAGGAAATAATTATTATAACTTAAACATTTTAGCCGGAACCTATAGCTTAAACAGCGCGCTTACTGCGGCTAATAATTTTGTTTTATCCAGCGGCACCTTAACTGTTTCTAATGGAGTTAGTTTAAGTATTACTGCCGGCAGCTTAACCGTCAACTCCGGCGGCCAAATCAATGTCAATTACAAAGGTTCGGCAGCTGCTTCCGGTTCAGCCCCAGGAGTGACTTATAACCCTCATCTTGGTGGCGGGTACGGCCCTACCCATTATACTAGCGGAGGTGGCGCAGGCTATGGGGGAAATGGTGGCTCAGGATACAATGCCGCGGGAGGAGGCGTTTACGG
>JAHJHM010000210.1 GCA_018823915.1 Candidatus Omnitrophota bacterium | reverse complement strand
TAAAACTTGGCAACTTTAGGGAAAAAATCAAACTTCTTCTCAAATCTATTCCGCAGCCTCATCCAAAGTTTTTCACGGGGATTAGCCCCTCCGGCAACTCTGGCAAAATCCTTTACCATGCAAGAATCCCAAGCGCGCAGACGCGCCATTTTGTCTTCATCTTTCTCGTCATAGAGAAGAAAACAATGACAAGTAGGGCAGGCTACATTACAAGCTCCACACTCAACGCAAGTATCAGCCTCTTCTTCCCAAATATTAGAGTTGTAATTTTTTTCAATAATATCGCCGAAAATTTCCTGATTAGGAACTTCATTATTTTTAATATTTTTATCTACCTTATTTATCACTTCAAGTCTTTGCTTATCCTTTTGGTTAATAACTTCGGGGCTGGCTTGCTTAAAAAGCAAAGAGTTTTTCGAAATCTGCTCTTCTCCTTTCTTTGAGCCAACCTCAACAACAAAACCACCTTTAACTTCAGATAAATTGAGATCAAAATCTTCCTGGGGGTAAGGCACCAAATCTAAGGCAAGACAAAAACAAGTATCAATTGCGCAGGTACAATCTGCAGAGATAATAAGGTTATTCTTTCGAGCCTTAACATAAAAAGGGTCTTGGCAATCATGGTTTCCAAATACATGATCCTGAACCTTAAAACCCTTAAGGTCGCAAGCCTTAACACCTACAATAGCTAAAGGTTTATCGCCAGAACGCGGGAGTTCATCCTCAAAGCCTTTAGCGACCACCTCGCGTGCTCGATAAAAAAAAGACTTTAAAGGCTCTATCGGCCTTACTTCGCCAATTACAATATCATCACTGAATACATCATATTCTTTATAAAGACGCTGCTCGCCCTTTTTTATCGGGAGGTAGACAGTATAATCTTTGTTTAAATTATCTAGAAACTTGGCAAGATTACCTAAAAAAATATAACACATCCTCTTCTAGTTTTTAATTGGATGCTTTGTGAATAAAATCACAATTAAGATAATTGATGGTATCATGCAAGGATGGGCTTGTCAAATAATTCATATTTTTTGATCATTTTCGTTATTTTCTACGAAATTATCCATAAGGATAGACCCTCCTTCGAGGGGTCTTATCCACAGGCCGCAGGGACCCTCCTAATACCTTTAAAGGAGGGGTCTTATCTCTAGCTGTTTTGATTTGTTCAATAATCTTGCTGCTATCCAAGCAATAAAAAAGGTAGCTGCTACCCCAATTATCCCCGCCAGGCCAGCAGCCAATGCCTCATTGTTGATTGCCGAAATGGTATAGTCAGACAATGGACTCACAAATGTTGGAGCTGACTCATGAAAAAAAGCATACTTCTGGGCAACCCATTCTAACCCGTCAGGGGAGCCGCTAGCAAAAGGGCTCAATATTGCTGCGACAATACCAGAAGCTATCAATGGCACTGCTACAGAACCTTTTTGGGAAATGCTTACCGGCTTAGATGCTAACGCAAAACACACAACTACCGTAATCAACCCCTCTCCAACACCAATTAAAGCATGGGTGCTAAGCATCGCGCCTATCACTCTAAAGAAAGGAATTGTTCCTGAAATAGCCAGCTCAATACTGCAAGCAGAAGCAGCTATCATTATAGAAACCCAAGCTGCAAGCCCTAAACTTATCATATACTGAGGAGATCTTAAAGGAAATTTTTTAGTAAAAGCGCGAAGGATAATTCCCGATAATCCTGCTGCAATGATGGCCATATTTAGTACATTTGCACCTAAAACAGTAAATCCCCCGTCAGAGAAGATCAAGCATTGAATAGTAACAACAAAAGCCATAGATAGAATACCAAAAGGAACACCCAATAAAGCAACGGCAAGTACACTTCCAAGCAAATGCCCGGAAGTTCCGCCATTAATTGGGAAATTCATCATTTGGCCAGCGAAAATTAAACTAGTAATCGCCGCAAACCTTGCGGCAGAAGGTTTATGTTCAGCAAAAAATGCTCTAAACGCTACAAACCCTATACCTATTGCACCAACTACAGCTGTAACCGGACAAATTCCTCCTTGCAACATAGCATCTGGAATATGCATGCTCACCTCCTTATTGTTCCCTTTCTGCTTTTAGTCTACCATACGATTTTTAAAATGCTACATTTTTTTAATCACCGAATTTTTGAGGCTTTCTTGGGCAGGATAAATGGGATTAAAATTTAAACTCTTGATTTTTTCTATACTGTAAATCCTGTCTTTTAAAAAGAACTTTAGCTTTTTTCCCACAAAAGGGATATTCAGAAAAAAATGATTTAAAATCACAGGGATATCCCAGGGGGGAGATGAGTTTATCGCCGCGGCAAATATTGTAAAAATATCTTTAACGGTTAAAACTTCATTGTCGGCGATAAAAAACGTCCCTTGTAAAAATTTATCATTATTTAAGGAAAAAAGCATCGCCTCTACCACATTTTTTACATATACAAGATGGAGCTTATTTCTTCCGCCATTTATTAGGGGAAGAAGCCTAAATTTTAAAAGAAAAAGGAGAAGGCCTAACATATGAGGTTCACCTTCCCCATAAACCATACAAGGCCTTAAAATAACAGATCTTAATCCTTTTTTTCTATAATCAATAACCTTCTTTTCCGCTTCAATCTTTGATTCTCCATAGATATTCGTTGCCTTATAAGGCAAATCTTCATATAACGGCACTAAAGGATTGCCGCTTACCACACTAACTGAACTAAGATAAACCATTCTTTCAATGTCTAATTTTTTAGCAAGCCTGCAAATATTTTCTGTGCCTAAAACATTTATCTTATATAGAAGATCCCGGTTTTTATTATTTACGTAACCTGCGCAATGAAAAATAATGTCTATTTTATAATCAAGTATTTTCTCAAGAGACGAACTTTGAGTAATGTCGGCATATATAAATTTTACCCCTAATTTAGCTAAAAATTTCACTTTGAAAGGATTTCTTACTAAGCAAAATATATTATATCCTTTGGTTTTTGCCAATTCTGCCACAAGATGCCTTCCTATAAATCCGGTTGATCCGGTAATAAGCACATTCTTAGCGTTCATAATCTGTAATACTTTAGGCATTCTTCAAAACATTCCAAAAAAATAGTGGTTTTTAGCAATAAACTATACACCATAAACTATAAACTTTTTATATTTTTAATACATCTCTCTCTTTCTTCTAAAATCTCTTCTACTTTTCTGAAATCTTCCTCCTCAATATACCAATCCACTGCCCCTAAGTTTTCCTCTAATTGATTTATGCTACGCGCTCCAGCAAGAACTGAGGTTATCCCCTTTTTATGGCAGGTCCAATTAAGCACAAATTGCGTTAGTGTCTTATTATATTTTGAGGCTATCTCGTTAATATTCTTCAAAACCTCTTTATTCAAAGAAAAGAAAAATTCTCCTAAATCGCGGTGCTTCTTTCTGCATAAATCCTTAGGAATCTTGGTCTCCGTAAAAAAGAATTTCCCTGTGAGTATCCCTGATTGCAACGGTATGTAACTGATTATAGAAATATTATTTTCTACACAGAAAGGAATTATATCAACCCCTATTTCTCTTCTAAACATATTATAGGGAGGCTGTAAAGTATGCAAAGGGGAATGCTTCATAAACTCTTTCATTTGTTCAACAGAATAATTACTAACACCTATTACTTTTATAAGCCCCTTACTATAAAACTCATACATAACCTGGGCAGTTTCTCTAATGGGAGTATCGACATCCGGCCAGTGAACCTGATAAATATCTATATAATCAGTTTGTAATCTTTTTCTTGACTCATCTATTTCTTCTATCATT
>JAHJHM010000209.1 GCA_018823915.1 Candidatus Omnitrophota bacterium | reverse complement strand
TTTGCATTTTTCACTTTGCAATCTGCACTTTGCATTTTGCAATAGAGTGTATTTTACTGACTATTTACTCATAATCTAGTATCTAGTATCTAGTATCTTGACTATATACTATCAACTATATACTAACGACTAATCAGGTTTCCTGCTTTATTTCCACATTTACCCCTGCAGGTAAATTCAACTTTCTTAGAGCGTCAATCGTCTTTGCCGTAGGATTATCTAAATCGATGATTCTCTTATGCACAGCTGTCATAAATTGCTCTCTAGATTTCTTATCTGTATTAGTAGAACGAAGGACCGTATAAATTTTTTTCTTAGTCGGCAGAGGTATGGGGCCATGTATCTTCGCCCCTGTACGCTGAACTACTTCCACTATCTCCTTGACAGATTGATCTAAAATCCGATGGTCAAATGCCCGTAATTTTATTCTTATATTAAGCATCTTCTCTCCAAAATATCCCCTGCTCTCCGCCCTTAGCTCTTCGCTCTTAAGCCCTTAGCTAATAATCTCAATAACTACTCCTTTTCCGATAGTTTTTCCTCCTTCACGGATAGCAAACCTTAACTCTTTTTCAATGGCTACCGGCTGAATTAGCTCTATTTCTAACTCAGTATTGTCCCCCGGCATAACCATCTCCACTCCTTGTGGCAACTTAGCTGTTCCAGTGACATCGGTCGTACGAAAATAAAATTGAGGCCTGTAACCGGAGAAGAAAGGAGTATGACGGCCGCCCTCTTCTTTCTTTAATACATAAATCTGAGCCTTAAATTTAGTATGAGGAGTAATGGAATTAGGCTTAGCAACAACCATTCCTCTTTCCACTGCCTCTTTGTCTATGCCTCGCAGAAGTAATCCCACATTATCTCCTGCCTGGCCTTCATCAAGCAATTTTCTAAACATTTCTACACCTGTAACTACTGACTTTTTTGTCTCAGCGGATATCCCCACCAACGCCACTTCTTCACCAACCTTGACAATTCCTCTTTCTATTCTTCCTGTAACTACGGTCCCGCGTCCTGAGATAGAAAAAACATCTTCCATAGCCATAAGAAAAGGCTTATCTACCTCTCTTTTAGGGGTAGGAATATGCGCATCAACTGCTTTCATCAGGTCAAAGATGGGCTTACAGTTTGGACAATCCTCTTTGCCGCAGCCGCACTCCATCGCCTTTAACGCCGATCCTCTAATCATAGGAATATCTTTACCGGGATATTCATACTTGGTAAGCAAATCCCTTATCTCCTCCTCCACCAAATCAACTAACTCCGCATCATCCATCTGGTCAGTCTTATTAATAAACACCACGACTGCCGGAACATTTACCTGACAGGCTAGAAGTATATGTTCTCTTGTCTGAGGCATAGGGCCATCGGTAGCAGCAACGACTAAAATTGCTCCGTCCATTTGAGCGGCACCGGTAATCATATTCTTGATATAATCCGCATGCCCGGGACAATCAATGTGAGCATAATGACGGGCATCTGTCTCATACTCTACATGAGAAATATTTATTGTCAGCCCTCTTTCTTTCTCTTCAGGTGCCTTATCAATGTCTTCGTATCTAAGCGCCTGGGCTTGCCCCTTTGTTGCTAAAATCTTGGTTATCGCCGATGTAAGCGTAGTCTTACCATGATCAACATGCCCAATAGTTCCAATGTTAACGTGGGGTTTTGTTCGGATGAATTTCTCTTTCCCCATAAAGCACCTCCCTTTCCTTTAGATACAGATAAACCAAACTCTTCTACCTGTGTCTTTTATATTCCTAAAATCTTTGTCAACAACCCCTCAGGGACTTTTTCGTAATAACAAGGCTCTATTGTATATGAACCTCTTCCTTGTGTCAAGTTTCTTAAGTTATCAGCATAGTTAAAAACTTCCACCAAGGGAACATTAGCTTTTATTACTTTTAATTTTTTCCTCTCGGCAATAGAAGAGATTTTTCCCCGGCGTATATTTAAATCAGCGATAACCTGGTTTAAATACTCATTTGGAATAATAGCCTCTAAATCCATAATTGGCTCCAAAACAATTGCCGCGGCTTTCCTTAGGCCTTCCTTAAAGGCTAATTCTCCAGCGACTTTAAAGCTGAGCTCGGAAGAATCTACTTCATGCGATGAACCGCCGATTAAAGTTGCTTTTATATCTACTACAGGGTAACCTCCCAGAATACCGCTCTCTCCTGCTTCCACAACCCCTTCTTTTATAGCAGGAATAAACTCACGAGGGATAATCCCTCCTTTTAATTTATTTTCGAAAATGATCCCTTTTCCTTTTTCCTGGGGCTCCATAATTAAAACAACATGCCCGTATTGGCCGCGGCCGCCTGTCTGTTGAATGAATTTACCCGCTGCCTCTACTTTTCTGGTAATTGTCTCTTTATAAGCAACCTGGGGCTTACCGGTTCTCGCCTCTACGTTAAACTCCCTTAATAATCTATCAGCCATAATTTCCAGATGAAGCTGCCCCATCCCGGAAATTATATTTTGTCCTGTTTCCCGATTATAAAAAACACGAAAAGAAGGGTCTTCTTCTTCTAACTTTTTTAAGCCCATGAATAACTTTTCTTGATCTGCTTTTGTTTTTGGCTCAATTGCTACTGAAACTACCGGCTGGGGAAACTTCATCTCTTCTAAAACTATCGGGTTACCCTCTTCACAGAGCGTGTCTCCGGTAGTAGTTTCCTTTAGCCCAACTAAACAAATTATATCTCCGGCTCCAGCCTCGGTAATAATTTCCTGTTTATTAGCATGCATCCTTAAAACTTTAGTAATTTTTTCCTTTGCTCGTTTAGTCGCATTGTATATGACCGAAGAAGAATTTATCTTTCCCGAATAAATCCGCACATAAAATAACTTACCAACAAAAGGATCGGTAAATACCTTAAAACATAAGGCAGAAAACGGACTGGATGAAGAAATTTCTCTCATTAGACAATCTTTACCATTTACGCTAAGACCTTTTACTACCCCTAAATCACGAGGGGAAGGCAGGTAATTACATACCGCGTCTAAAAGGAGTTGAATTCCTTTATTTTTTAAAGCTGTTCCGCAAAAAACAGGAACAAATTTATTCATAATAACGTATTTTCTTATCGCCGAAATTATACAATCTCCAGAAATTTTTTCTCCTTCAATTACCTTATGTATTAAAGCATCATCGAGTTCGGCTAATTTTTCTATAAGATTATCCCTATACTTACCGGCTGTCGCAACTAGCCCCTCCGGAATATCTCTATAAACAGGGTTTAACCCTAAATCATCTTCATAATATATCGCTTGATTTCCAATTAAATCTATAACCCCCGCGAAATTGTCTTGCTGATGAAGAGGAAGTTGTACAGGAGCAATTAAAGTGTGAAATTTTTCCTCCATTTCTTCTACC
>JAHJHM010000208.1 GCA_018823915.1 Candidatus Omnitrophota bacterium | reverse complement strand
TACTTTTTTCTCCTATGTGTTCTAGCTTCGATATGTTTTCTGACTATAGACAGAGGGGCAAGAAATTTATAGAGATTGTAAAAAATCTGCAATATAAATGAACGAGAAAGTATCTCAGAGTGATCCGCGAAGCGAAAGAAGGTTTATTTTTACCATTATTTTGGCCCTGACTCTTTTCGGTATTCTTATGATTTATGAATCTTCCAGTATTTATGCTTTTAGGATAACTGCCGACCACGCCTATTTTTTAAAAAGGCAATTTATTTTTTTTCTCTTGGGGTTAGGTTTATTTTTTTTATTTCTCCTTCCAGATATAGAATCCTTGGCAAAGTACAATAAAGAATTTTTAATTTTGACCGCCTTTTTTCTAATAGTCGTTCTTTTTACGGGAAGAAGCGCAGGCGGGGCAAAGAGATGGTTTTATTTTGGTAATTTTAGTTTTCAGCCTTCAGAGATGTTAAAAATTTCCTTTTTGCTTTATTGCGCTGAATACTTTAGACGAAAAGGAAATTTGATAAGAAACTTTAAATTGGGATTGCTTCCTTTAGGATTTGTTTTAGGCTTAATCTGTTTTCTCCTAATTTTAGAGCCTGATCTGGGAGGGGTAATTTTTTGGATAATCTGGGTATTTCTTTCCCTTTTTTTCATAAGAGCGAAAAAAAGGCACCTTTTTTTAATCATTTCTTTAGGATTAGCAGCTTCTTTTTTTCTTATAATATTTGAACCTTACCGCTTCAGGAGAATCTCGGCATATCTAAATCCTTTCGCTGATTCCCAAGGCGCTGGCTTTCAGCTAGTTCAATCTCAAATTGCATATGGCACAGGAGGTATCTGGGGGGTGGGGTTGGGCGAAGGAAAGCAAAAATTGTTTTTTCTTCCAGCGGCGCATACTGATTTTATTTTTTCTATTATTGCTGAAGAGTTGGGATTGTTTGGTTCCTTAGGAGTCCTTTTTGCTTTTTTTCTGCTGTTTAAGAAGATGGTTAATATTGCTAAAGGAGCGAATGATGAGTTTAAAAGAAATATTCTATGGGGAATAATTTTTATTTTTTTCTTAGAAGTAATAATAAATATAGGAGTAAGTTGCGGGCTTTTTCCTACAAAGGGTTTGCCTTTACCTTTCGTAAGCTATGGCGGAAGCAGCTTGGTTGTTCACTATATTCTTTTGGGATTATTTTTTAATGCTTCACGGGAAGATCAGCGTGTAATGTGTAATGTGTAATGTGTAAATTAAAAAGAGAGAAAACGAGAGTGTTGTTGGTATGTGAGAGAAGCGGCGGGCATATTTTCCCCGCATTTGCCTTAGGAAAGAAAATTAAAGAAACCAGGGCCTGCTGCCAAGTTTATTTTTTTGCTACTTCAAGCTTTCTTAAAGGCTACTTAGAAAAAGAGGGGTTTGTTGTGGTGGGAAGAAGTTTCCCTTTTAGGAATTTATTTTTTGAAAGCTTCTTTCGCTTAGGCGAAGCAGTTTATCTTCTTCTTAAATTGAGACCAAAAAAAGTTATCGGCTTTGGAGGCAGAGATAGCTTCTTTTTGGTTTTTTTTAGTTTTCTATTGTTCCGAGATACTGTCATTTATGAGCCTAATATAAAGTTAGGAAAAACAAATAGAATTCTTTCTTTTTTTGCGCGAAAAATCTTGCGTGGCTTCAAAAAAGGAGTAAGAGGGAGAAGAGTTAAAGTTATGGGTATTCCTTTAAGAGAGAATATAAAGAAAATAGATAAATTCAAGGCAAAGAAAATTTTAAATTTCAATGATACACCGGTAATTCTTTGTATGGGCGGCAGCCAGGGATCGACATTTTTAAACCGGATTTTCCCCAAGCTCGTTAAAAGTTTAGGGGGAGATTTTCAGATAATTCATCTTACAGGAGGAAAAGAGTACTTTTCAATTTTGGAGTTATATAATAAAATAGAAAGGAAAAAGTTCGTAAAGGATTTTTATTATTCTATGGAAATCCTTTACAGCGCTGCTGATTTAATAATTTCCCGGGCCGGAGCCTCTACGTTAGGTGAAATTTCTTATTTTGGAGTGCCGTCTATTCTAATACCTCATCCGCAAGCGGGCGGCCATCAGAAAGAGAATGCTTTTTATTTTAAAGAAAAAAGAGCGGCTTTTGTGTTTTGTGAAGATAGTTTTTCTTTTGAAAAATTTAAAGATACAGCGGAAAACCTTCTTTTCAAGAGTGAATTAAGAGAAAAGATGAAAGAAAATACGAGTAATATCAGATTGGGAGTTAGTTTTGAAGAATTTACTACAGACTGGCTATAAACGATGGAAAAAATATTACAAGGAGTAGCTTCTGTTGAGAAAGGTAGGCGGTTGCCTTCCGTAGTAAACTCCGCTAAATGTTTGCTATCTAACGGGGTAAAGAATATTTATCTTGTGGGTATTGGGGGGATAGGAATGAGCGGTTTGGCCTTGCTTTTAAAGAATAGAGGTTTTAACGTTAAGGGGTCAGATATTAAAGAAAATAATGCTGTACGGATGCTTCAAAAAGAAGGGATTGAAGTATTTATTGGGCACAGACCTGAGCAAATTAGTTTAGATACCCATTTGTTAAGTTACTCTTCAGCCGTAGGAAGAGATAACGTTGAACTTTTAGAAGCGAAAGAGAAAGGAATCCCTGTTTTAAAGAGAGGAGAATTATTGTGGTATCTTTGCCGGGATAAAAAGACGATTGCCGTAGGGGGTAGCCATGGTAAGACTACCACCACTGCTCTTCTAAGCTATCTTTTGAATTCTTTAGGCTATGAGCCTGCAGTTTTTGTAGGCGGCTTGCCTTTAAACTATTCCTGTAATGCTCGGTGGGGTAAAGACCATTTTGTCATTGAAACTGATGAAAGCGATGGCAGTTTTTTAGAATTTTTCCCTTGGGTTTCTATAATTACCAACATAGATTACGAACATCTTGAATATTACAGGACCATAGAGAGGTTAGAAGAAAGTTTTTTACAATTTGCCTATCAGACAAAGGAAAAAGTTTTAGGATGCGCAGATGATCCGATTGTAAAAAATGTTCTTGCCAAAGTGAATGGGTTAAGTTTTGGCTGGGGAAAGGAAAATAAAATCAGAGGAGTTAATTTTAGCTTTACTGGAGGAAGTAGTTGTTTCGAACTTTTCATCAACGATAAATTTGCCGGCAGCGTAAAAATACCTCTTTTGGGAGAATATAATTGTCTTAATGCTTTAGCCGTCCTTGCTTTTTTTTATTATCTGGGAGAAGATTTAGAAAAAGTAATAGGATCGTTAAAAAATTTTAAAGGGACCCAGAGACGTTTTCAGGTTAAAGAAATATTTAGAGGAGTAACTTTTGTTGATGATTATGCTCATCACCCCACAGAAATTGAAGCAGTCTTAAAGGCGGCTCAAAGTTTGGCCCCTAAGAGATTATTCGTAATTTTTCAACCGCACCGCTTTTCACGAGTAAAATTATTATCTGAAAAATTTTCTCGTTGTTTTCAGAAAACAACAGAGCTAATAATAACTGATATCTATTCTGCCTGTGAAAAAGAAATAGAGGGTATTGATGAAAATTTTCTTTATTCTCAAATAAAGAAGAATTTTTCTGGTAGAATTAGGTATATTCCTAAAGATAAGCTTGAAAGTGTTGTTCCTCTATGTGTAAAAGAAGGAGATTTAGTTTTGGGCTTGGGGGCAGGCGATATAAATATTTTAATGGAGAATATTGTTCATGAGTTTAAAAGTAATAGTATCAAGCCGTAATATTAATTTAAGAAAGTATACTTCTATAAAAATAGGAGGCAAAGCAAAATATTTTTTTGAAGCCGACACTGTAGATGATATTTGCCGGATAATTAGTGATTTCGATAATTCCTATTATCTTTTAGGAGGCGGTTCCAACCTCCTGATTAAGGATGTTCTTATAGATAAACCAGTGATAAAGCTAGCCAACGCATTTAATTATATAAGAAAAAGTGGGGATTGCGTGGAGGTAGGTGCCGCTATCCCCATTCCTCATTTTCTGCAATATTGCCTTAAGAATAATTTAGGAGGGTTGGAAAATTTAGCCGGGATTCCTGCTACTGTAGGAGGCGCGCTTGCGATGAACATTTCTTCTTTTGGAAGGGATATTTCCGTTTTTTTAAAAGGTGCAGAAATTTTAGATGAAGAAGGAAAGATAAAAAAATTGGACAGAGAACAAATTCAGTTTGACTACAGACATTCTTCTCTTGGCGGTAAAATCGTGTTGCGTGCCTGGTTTAAATTCTATTCCGAAAAAGATTTAAAAACAAAAGTTAATAGTTTTCTTGACAAGAGATTTCAGGCTCAGGATTTTGGTTTTCCCAGTTGCGGGTGTATTTTTAAAAATCCTTCGTCCTTTACGGCAGGTTTTCTTATTGATTCTTGCGGGCTTAAAGGGGCTAGGCGCGGCGATGCTCAAATTTCTTCCAAGCATGCTAATTTTATTGTTAATTTAAGTCAAGCTAAATATGAGGATGTAGATTATTTAATTTGTAAAATTAAAGATAGAGTTTATCAAAAGCATGAGATAATTTTGGAAGAGGAGATAGAGCGGTGGATTTAAGTCAGGCTTTAAGACCCAGACGAAAGTTTTCAGATTTAAAAGGAATTAAGGTGGGGGTTTTAGGGGGAGGAGTGTCAAACGAGAGGGAGATTTCTCTTGTTTCTGCCCAAAACGTCTACGACACTTTAAAGCGAAAAAGTATAGATGCAGTTTTAATTGATATTGTTATATCTTCCGAAGAAAAAGTAAAAAAAATACTTTTTTCCTATAATATAGATGTGGCTTTTATTGCTCTTCATGGAGAGTTTGGTGAGGATGGAGGAATTCAAAAAATTTTGGAAGAATTAGGTATTTTTTATACCGGCTCAGAGCGCCTTGCCAGTTATCGGGCAATGGATAAGATAATTTCTAAAAGAATTTTTACTAAAGCCGGTATTCCTACAGCACCCTTTTTTGTTTGCAAGGATAGTAAATTACTAAAGAATATTAAATATCCTATAGCGGTAAAACCTTATTCTGCCGGTTCTAGCCTAGGGGTTTCTATTGTTTGGCAAGAACGCGACCTAAGCCAGGCAATAGAGGGGGCGTTATCTTTACAGGATATGGTAATTCTGGAAGATTATATTGAAGGAAGGGAGCTGACCGTGGGTATTTTAGAAGAGAAGCCTTTGGCAGTGGTAGAAATTATTCCTAAAAAAGGATATTTTGATTTCCATGCTAAATATACCGAGGGAGAAGCAGAATTTGTTACATCAGTAAATTTAGAAGAAGGGGTTTATGAGAGAGTTCAAGAGGCGGCTTTGGCGGCACATTGTGCTTTAGGGTGCAGGCATTTTTCCCGCGTGGATATCCGTTTAGATAAGAATAATATCCCCTTTTGTTTAGAAGTGAATTCTATCCCCGGCTTAACCCCGCACAGCCTTTTACCGCTTTCGGCAAAGGCCTGCGGGATAGATTTTGATGAACTAATTTTAAGAATGATGACTTTTGCCTTGGATGATAAAAAAGATGAGAAGAAAAAGGCGCAGAAAATTTAAAAAGATTAATTTTGGGTTGATTCTCAAGTTTGTTGGGGCAGGAATTTTTTTTCTCTTTGGACTTGTTTTGTTTATGTACTTAGGAAAAACTTTTTCCTCAACAGGCATTTTTACAGTGAAAGATATAAAGTCTAATGTAGAGGTAGATGATGAGGTAAAAAGAGAAATTTACGGTAAATCCTTATTTACTCTAAACATAGAGAAAATCCATTCCCAAATCTTTACAAGTCATCCTGAGTTCAAAGATGTTTATATTTTAAAAAAATTTCCGCATCTCTTAAAAATAGAAGTTAAGCAGAGAGAGCCTTTTGCTCAGATAAGAGGAAAGAGATTTTATCCTGTAGATAGAGAAGGAATCATTCTTTCAAGCGGCAGTCAAGAGCCTATCTCTTGGCTTATTTCTATAGAGATTGTTGACTATAATTATCTCCTTAAAAAAGGGGATAAGCTCAAGGATGGACGAATAAAGTATGTATTTAATTTAATTGAAGCGTTAGGAGAGAGAAATTTATTGAATAAATTTCCTACGAAGGTGATAAACGCGACTTCGCTCGCTGCCCTTTATTTTGTCGTTGAAGATACAAAGATAATCGTGGGTAAGGATTCTTTTGGGCGAAAACTTAGTATTTTAGATGAGCTCTATGAGAAAACATTAAAAAGTGATTTTTCTTCAGTAAAATATATAGACTTGAGGCATAAAAAGGCTTATGTGGGATATGAAAGATAAATAAAATGTTGAAAGGAGTTTGCGGTATAGATGTGGATAGGGATAGAACGTTTATTTCTTTTGCTAGTCTAAGAAAGTTTCGCCTTAACTTTCTTCAAGAGATAGAAGTGGAAATACCTTGTGAAGATAGGAATTTTTTAGCCTATTTTAGAAAAAATTGCGACGTTTTTAATCAGAAAATAAGGGAAAAAGAGAAAGAGTATTCTTTGAGGATAGAAAAAGTTTTTCTTAATTTGCCTTGGGATTTGGCAAATATAAGTGTGGCTGAAGAGATAATTCCTTTAAAGAAAAGAAAGAAGATTGACCGAAAAGATTTAGCTTTTGTCAAAAAATATTTTGAGGATGTATTTTTAGCTTGGGATGATTTTTGCCTGCACCACTTTATTCTAAACTATGAAATAGAAGGAAGTATCTATAAAGATCCTCCTTTAGGGGTGTGGGCTAAAAAAATAAAGTTGAAGTCTCACTTGGTGTGGATTAAGGATGAGCTGCGTAAAAATATTGAAGACACTTTTGATAATTTAGATAGGCGATTTGGAGGTCTTGTATTTACAGGAGCAAGTATTTTCTTTACATCATTTACGGATTGCGGCGGGCAAGAAACTAAGATTGTAGTTAGTGCGGGCTATGAAGGCAGCCGTATTGTGGTTTATTCGCAAGGGAGCATTGATTTTGGATGGGAGTATGATTTCGGTTCAAGAAAGATTGTGCAAGCGCTGGGAAAGGAATTTTCTCTCAACCCATCTATGGCAGAAGAAATATTTATTCGCCATGTTTCTTTTGAAGAAATACCTTATCCTAAGGAGATTAGCATCAAGGATGGAGAGTCTTATATAAATTTAAGTACGCATACTTTAAATTCTTTCGTAAAAAATTATATTAGAAACGAGGTCAGTATTATGCTGCAGCAAATAAAGGAGAAAGCAGGGAAAGATAGTTTTTCAATTTCTTTTATAGGAAGGCTGAGTAAGAAGAAAGGGTTCTATAAATTTCTTAAAGATTTTATCCCCTCTAATGTAGAAGTTGTATTACCTTTAATAAGAACTATTTCTTCATCTTTTGGTTGTTTAAATTATGGGATGTTCCGTTTTTGGGAAAGAGATTATAAGGAGAAAGAATCTGTTCCTGGGAGGATTTTAAATATATATAGGGAATATTTTTAATGGACAAAGAAAAAGCTTTAGAGGAATTTTTTAAGAGTTTAAGGATAGCTTTCAATAATGCCTCTATTTACTTTAAAGAGCACCCTATTTTTATAAAGTCTGTAGAAGATTTGATGAAAAAAATCAATACTCTTTTTTCTTTCCTTAATCCTTTAAGGTTTGGTATTACTCCCAAGTCTTTATTGGTAGAGGAAAAATATTGGGAAGGTGAGAGATTGTACGAAGAACTTGCAGAGATTTTTCATCGCCGCAAGATAAAAAGCATAGAGATTAAAAAAGGCATAGCTGTTGAGGAATTGATTTTTTTTCTTGAGCTTTGCTCCCTACCCCTGAAAGATATCGCAAGAGATGGAGGATTAGAAGTTATTTTAAAAAGAGAAAGCCAGTATTTGGGAAATCATCTTTTTGTGGAAGGATTGGATTATTCCCAACTTCTAATGAGCGAAGGAGAAGAGCAAAAAGATATCTGGATGCATTTACTTTTTAAGTCAGTAAAGGTAGGCCAACCTAAAGAAATCAATAAAATTGTAAATAATTTTGAAAAAATTATGGGAAAATTCGGAGTGAAGGATTTTTTGGAAAATGAAACTTTAAGGAATAATCTGCAGGTATTCTTGGCTCATCTTAAGGATAAAGAAAACGATAAATTTCGCAAATGCACTAAAGAGTTGCTTGGGTCAATTTTGAAGAATAAAAATGTATCTCATGCGGATGATTTGAATAAGTTAAAAAGTTTTTTCGAAGGTTTAGATAAAAGCGATTTGTCTAATATATTACACGAGCAGATTTTAAATGATGAAAATTTTGATAGTCTTAGTGTTAAGTTATTTTCTCGACTAATAGATAAAAAAAAACATGAAGAAGTTGCAGCTTCATTGGTTGAAAAAATAAAGAAAGAAGATTTTTCAAACGTTAGCTTCAAAGTAAGAAAAAAAGTTAAAGATTTGTTTTCTCACACTTCTTTTATTCCAGAAAGTTATCAACGTACTCTTTCTTATCTTTTCGATGGAACATCTCCTCTGGGAAAATTTTCTTTTGACCATGATCTTCTTTATGACAATTATTCTTTTATTCTTTTTAGTTTAGCGGCTGCAGAGAAGAGAGGCGATTACTTGAAGCCAATTTTAGAGAGAGTTTTGGAGGATTGGGAAAGAATAATTAAGAGTAAGGATTTAGAATGCCTGCAGCGTTTCTTAGAGGTATTAGAGAAACAAAGAGGAGGGGCATTATCTCTTTTGTATCTTTTTCAAGAAATAGATAAGCGTATTGTCAGCCTTTTGGAAAAAAGAATTTTAGAAGAGAGCTGTTCCAATTTTGATTTTTTTTTAAGCAAGGTAAAAACCACTTCTTTAAGTTTAGATTTTTATCTTAATATGATATTTAAAGAAGGCAAGGTTAACCAGAATATCTTGCGGTTATTTTTTAATTTTTTCTCTGAAGATCTGAGCCTTTTTTACGAAAAGTTAAAGAAGAAATCTTATGATATTAGTTTTCTTAGGGAAGTTATAGAAAATTTAAAGATACTCAATTCTCCTATAGGCATAGAAGTCCTCAAAAATATCTTTTCTTTTTCCAACCAGTTTATGAAGAGGGAAGTGTTAAGGGCAGTGAAAGAATTATCTGGATACAATACAGAATTTTTACTGCCTATTTTAAAAACGAAAAATACTTTTTTAAAAAAAGAAGCTTTGATGATCTTAGCTAGTGATGAGAAAGTAAAAAAAAAGGCCATAGAAATATTACTTTTTATTTCCAATCCCTTGGGCATAAGAAATAAGATTCTAGAGGAAAATATAAAAATGATAGTAGAAGCAGAGCTAAAAGACGCGATAGCGTGCCTGTCTATTTTAAGGAAAAGGAAGTTTTTCTGGAATAGAAATATAAGAAGAACGGCACAGAAAGTTTTAGACAAATGGCAAGACTTGAAATAATTGAATATTTTTTAAAAGATTTGATCGCATCTTTACAGGTAGCAAAGATTTATACTGTTGAGCATCCCAGGTTTAGTGATTCTATTGATAAAAGCTTTAAGGGATTGCGGGATATTTTAGAACATAGGGAAGAGTTGGCTATAGGGATTATAGGAGAGGAAATCGCTTGCGGCGAAGAAGTATTTTTTGAGTTGAGTAAAAAGGTAAAATCAACAAGTGTCTATTTAAGAGAAAGAGGCATAGAGAGGATTATTTTTTCTCGAGGCCTTCAAAAAGAAGAATTGATTAAGTTTATTACTTTTTTGATTACTCCGAAGGCCCCACAGGAGGTGGAAAAGGACGCTCAAGAGTACCTTATTCTTATGGGAATAAGAAATATAACCGTGGGTAAAATTAAAGTTTCTCTGTCTGCTTTAGATGAGGCAGAAAAGCCTGTAAGTTATTTAAGCCGCTATGAAGATTCTTTAGATAAGATTTCCGAATCCTTAGAGAAAGTGCTGGATGAGGGCATACTTGATTGCCTGGAGCTTAAACTTACTATGGTCAATATTATGGATAACTTGATGAGTAATTATCAGGAGCTTTTAAAATTAACTACAACAATGAAAAGATACGATCGTATTACTTTTACTCATCTTTTAAATGTCTCTATTCTCTCTATGTTTTTTTCCTCTAAAATGGGATTTAGTAAAGACGATAT
>JAHJHM010000207.1 GCA_018823915.1 Candidatus Omnitrophota bacterium | reverse complement strand
GCGGTCGTCACCGCGACTAGTGATATGATAAATACAGTTTTCAGCTTGCAAGCGGTATGGCCGAGACATAAGCGGATATTAGCATTTATCTGCGGTTTTGTCAAATCTTTTCACGTTTCAAGGTCTGACCCTTATTACCCTCTTATTACCCTCCTTGGGACAGCTTCAATCAACTCACGCGCGAAAAGATTTAAATACTATTAAGAGCGATAATGAATACAGACTTGAAGAAGACTTTAAAGAACCCGACCAAAACGTCCCAAGTCATTATAAGGAGTATTCGGAAGACGATATCGGGCCAAGGCCATATTAACGAGGAGGTTATATTATGACGACAGAAAAACAGCACAAAGCAAACAGAGAAAACGCGCTTGTTTCAACCGGGCCGGTAACCCCGGAGGGCAAAGCCCTTGTTTCACAGAACGCAGTTAAGCATGGCATATTCGCCAAAGACTTAATTATCACGACCGGTGACGGCAAGGAAGACGCGCGGGAATACCGCGAACTTCTGGACGGCCTCATTTTAAGCCTGAAACCATCAGGGCAGATGGAATGTCTTTTGGTTGAAAAGATAGCGGTGGATTACTGGCGGCTCCGGCGGGTATTGCGCTTTGAATCCGGCAGTATCCGCAAGATCCTTGATATGGCAATCAGCGACTATTACGACAAGGCGGATTACTTCGGCAACAAAGAACACAAGGGCAACGAGGAGATAGATGAGGAGATCTCTGAATATCAAGACACGCAAGACAAGACATCACAGAAAAGGATTGCTGAGCTTAAACGGCAGAAGCTTAAGAATAAGCTCGCCGAGGAAGTAGCCGTTAAGATAGGCAGTCTGCCCGATGGGGATGACTGGAATAAGGTTATTAAGTATGAGAAAGCGGTTCAGCGCTCTATCTTACAGAACCTTGCGCTCTTAAAACGCCTGCAATCTATGCATTAAGGGCTGGAAGATGGCTTCGTTTTGGCAAAAATTGAGCTTTATTCGATGGGTCCTTCCCAGGGGGCCTTGGGCCGAGGGTCAGGCGAGGCGCAGTCTGTGAGTGATTTAAAAATTTAAATGTCATGTAATGGTCAAAAAGCAAAAAAGAATTCTTTTTTATGAAACGCTCGGCGCGGGATATAGACGACAAACTACTTGAACCAATCGGGGACACAAGTTATAATGTTTTATAACCTTAAAGGAGAGAGACCTATGCCTGAATATCTAAAAATCCATGAAGCGGCGGACATGCTTAAGATTACCAAGCAGACATTGCGCAATTGGGATAAGCAGAGGAAACTAAAACCACATCGTCATCCGCTGAACAATTACCGTCTGTATAAGAAGTCTGATTTGGTTAAGCTCTTAAACAAGATCGAGAAAAAATGATCGCCAAACCTATTCGATATTTTCTTTATGCCCGCAAGTCTTCGGAGAACGAAGATAAACAGGTCGCTTCCGTCCCCTCGCAGATCGAGGAACTTAAAAAGCTCTCCCACGAAATGAAGTTAAACATCGTTGAGACCTTTACCGAGGAGAAATCCGCCAAGGCCCCGGGTAGACCGGTATTCAGTCAAATGATTGAAGACATCCACAAAGGCCGCGCAGAAGGTATTATTTGCTGGAAATTAGACCGTCTGGCGCGCAATCCCATTGACGGCGGCACGATTAGCTGGATGCTTCAGCAGTCGATTATTCAGCATATTCAGACATTTCAACGCGAATATCACCCTACGGATAATGTCTTGATGATGAACCTTGAATTTGGCATGGCCAATCAATTCATTCTTGATTTAAGCGTCAACACCAAGCGCGGCCAGAGAAACAAGATTCAACAGGGATGGCTTCCGCATAAACCTCCGGTCGGGTATATCAATAATCTTTACAATCAACCGGATAAGCCTCCGATTTATCCGGACCCCCTTCTCTTTTCCGATCATGAAAAAGACTTGGGCTATTCTTTTGGAGACACGCTGTTCTCTTGAGAAGCTGTTTGATACTGCCCAAGAAATGAGCCTCAAAATGGACCGAGGTGTTAAGATCTCGCGCAATAACTTTTACCGGCTCTTTCGCAATCCATTCTATTATGGATCATTTCTCTGGAACGATGAGGTCTATCCGGGCAAGCACGAGCCGATGATCACCAAAGCAGATTTTGATTTAGCTCAAAGGATTATAGATGGCAGAAGCTTTCCACGGGCCAAGACGCACGTCTTCGCCTTTACCGGGCTTATGCGTTGCGGAGAATGCGGGGCTTTTATTACCGCCGAGGAAAAAACAAAACATCAGAAAAATGGCAATACTCATCATTACACGTACTATCGTTGCACCCGCAGGATCAAAAGAGATTGCTCCGAACCGCCTATTCGCTCAGACGAGCTTGAAGGTCAAATTCTTAATGTTTTAGGAAAAATAACCATACCTCCACAGTTTAAAGAATGGGCGATCAAGCAACTCAAGGAAGAGCATGGCAAAGAAAAGATTGACCGAGATGACATCACGCAGACGCACAGGCACAATCTTGACGCCTGCACCAAGAAATTGGACGCGCTTTTTAATATGCGGTTAAACGAAGAGATCTGGCCGTAGGAATACGCCCGGAAGAAAGATGATTTAACGCAGGAAAAACAGAAATATGAAGGCCTAATCGCGGATACCCAAGACCGCATTGAAACATGGCTCAAAAAGGCTGAAGAAGTGTTTTCCTTCGCCCAAACCGCTCAAAAACGCTTCGAAACCGGCACTTTAGAGGACAAGCGGTATGGTCCTCTCTTGTTTAGGTTCGAACCTCGTCCTGACGGGCAAACAGCTTCGAATACAGGTCGATAAAAGCCTCGCCCTCATCCAAGAGGTCGCCCCAGACGTATAAAGCCTCCACAACCGGTTAGAACCAGCGCAACTCGTTGATTCTACGACAGATTGGGAGGCTTTATATGCTCAAAATAAGAAATGGGGTGGGTGACGAGATTTGAACTCGCGACCACTTGAGCCACAGTCAAGAGCTCTGCCAACTGAGCTACACCCACCATAAATTAGTTATAAGCCATAAGTTGTAAGTGATAAGTGAATGAACAAAAATATTATAACAAACAAGCTTTAATACGCGTAAGCATTTAAAACATATTGCTGAGCTACACGGTGCGTATTAAAGAAAGAAGCGTTAATGGCTATACAATGGCGCATTATGTCAATCCATGACTGCCGATTGCTGTAGAATGTAGGAATGATTATTTTCTCAAGCTTCTCATATAATGAATTCGCGTCTCTTTCGTCAACATTTTCGGCATCGTGTGCTGAGCCGATTGACCAGCCGGTAAGGCCTTCAATACAACCTTCAATCCACCAGCCGTCAAGAATGCTTAAACTGGGAATGCCATTATGAGCGGCTTTCATTCCTGATGTTCCTGAGGCTTCCTTTGGCTTTCGCGGTGTATTAAGCCATAAATCAACGCCGGCAATGAGCATTTTAGCCAGCTCCATATCGTAATTCTCCAAATAAACAATCTTAATATTATCTTTAAGCTCGCTAGACGCAGAAAATATCTTCTTCATTAACTCTTTTCCCGGCCAATCTTGAGGATGAGCTTTACCGGCAAAAATAAATTGAATTTTACCGACATTTTGAGCAATATTCAACAATCGGTTAGAATCAAAAAATACTAAATCCGCCCGCTTGTATGCCGTAGCTCTTCGGGCAAATCCAATGGTTAATGTATTACAATCCATAGCTATATTAATTTCTGCATTTACATAATCTATGAGCGCTTTTTTCTCCTGGTAGTGAGCATTCCATATCTCCTCTTTAGGAATGCTTAAAGCATACCGCAGACTAAAAGAATCAGTTCGCCAACCCGGCACATACTGATCATATAGCTTCTTGAAATTCTCACTTGTCCATGTAAATGAATGAATCCCATTGGTGATAGCGTCAATAGCGTAGCCGGGAAACATTTCTCGCGATATCTTTCCATGTTCTTTGGCAACCCCGTTTACATAATGGCTTAAATTTAAAGCTAAACGAGTCATATTTAAATTATCTTCTCCTCCCATGATCTTTAAAAAATCAATGGGAACAAAATCTCCTAAAACCTGTTCAACTAAATCATAAGAAAATTGATCATGCCCGGCAGCTACAGGAGTATGAGTAGTAAATACGCACATTCTTTTTACTCCGTCAATGTCCCAAGTTAACTCATCGTTTTTTTTCCTTTGGTTTAGGAGTTCAAGAGTTAATAAACTAGCGTGACCCTCATTCATGTGATATCTGCTAAGGTAACAATACCCTAGTTCTTTAAGCATTTTTACTCCGCCAATTCCCAAGATGGCTTCCTGGGCAAATCTGCATTTTTTATCACCTCCATAAAGAGAATAAGATAAACTACGGTCATATTCGCTGTTTGGCTCAAAATTAGTATCTAAAAAAATAACCGGCAGCAGATATCCTGTTACCCCTACCACATCATACTGCCAGGCTCGGACATAGACAGTTCGATTCTCTATAGTTACTGTCACCTGCTTTTTAAGTAGCCTAAGCAATTTTTTAGGATTCCATTCATAAGGCAGCTCCTGCTGATTTCCCAAAGCATCCAGCTTTTGATAAAAATATCCATCTCGATAAAGAAGAGATACAGCCACTAAAGGAATACCTAAATCGGCGCAAGAATTTACTGTATCGCCGGCTAAAATCCCAAGTCCCCCGCTATATGTGCGAATTTGAGGATGAATACCTATCTCCATAGAAAAATAGGCAATTCTTTTTTTTCTCTTTCGAATTCTTTTTTCTCTAACAGAAATCATTCCTTAAACCTTTTTTTTTGCGCTAGTGCATTATACACCAGCGCCATTATACATCTTAGCGCCTACTCTGCAAATAGCTTTATTGCCAAATTTTTCATTAATTTTATTTACCGCTTGATGAAGCCTTTCCCTCTTTTGATCAATATCGTCATTAAAAAGGGTATCGGGAAAATCCGCGGAAATAAGGCTTGAGACTTTAACGCCTACGAGCCGCACCTTCCTGTTGTCTCCCTTAAAATTACCGTAAAGCTTTTTTATTGTTTCGTAAATCACGTCAACAAAATTGGTTGCTTTAGTCAGAGTAACTGCCCTGGTATGAGTACAAAATCCCTGGAATCGTACCTTTAAACTAATTGTTCTCCCTTTTAAATTGTCCTTGCGCAGACGAGCAGAAACTAATTCAGAAAGCGCTAAAAGCGCACCTTCAATTTTTTGCTTATCCAGAGTATCTTTGCTAAATGTGATCTCGTTGCTAATCGATTTGGCTTCTTCGGGAGCCTTAACTTCTCTTTCGTCAATACCATTAGCCAGTTTCCAAAAATGCTCTCCGTTTTTACCAAAAATAGCTGTTAATTCCTTTATATCCCTCTTAGCTAAATGGCTAATTGTTTTAATTCCCATATTATTTAAAACCACTTTTGTTTTTTTACCTAATCCACAAATCTTATCAATATCCAAAGGTGATAAGAAATCCAAAAGAGACTCTTGTTTAACTTCAACTAATCCATCAGGTTTATTGAGGTCGGAGGCAATTTTCGCTGCCATTTTTGTAGAGGCAAGACCCAACGACGCGGTTAATTGAAGAATTTCTTTAATCCGCTGCTTAATTAATTTACCGGTTTCTTTTGGGGTGCCAAAAATATGGTAACTCGAAGTTATATCTAGGAAAGCTTCATCAATGCTTACCGGCTCAACTTTAGGCGTAAATTCATAAAGAATTTCATAAATTTCGCGGGAAACCCGGTTATACTTATCCATATCTACCGGCAAAAATATTGCATGGGGACACCTACGATAGGCAATAGATATAGGCATAGCTGAATGAATACCAAATTTTCTCGCTTCATAGGAACAGGTAGAAACCACACCCCTACCGTGGCCTCCTTTGGGTTGAGCCCCAACTATTACCGGCTTGTTGCGAAATTCTGAATTATCCCGCTGTTCAATGGCAGCAAAAAAAGCATCCATATCTACATGAATAATATATCGCGCTTTTTGCATAACTTATTTTATCTCTTTAAACTCAGCATCCACAACATTTTTATAATCAGGCTTCTTTTTTTCTGCCTTAGGATGGGCATTATCGGCAGTGGTTCGCTTCCCATACTTATTTGGCCTATTGCACAAAACCCGCATAAATAGAAAAAGAGATCTAACGACAAAACGAAATAACAGATAGAATATTACTAACCGTAATAAAATATATAATACTTTCATATTATAACGGCATAATTTGAAGATTTACATTTTTGTAAAGACGAATGATTATTCCGTAGTTTCTGTTTCGTTTTGGCTTGCGTCTACATCAGGGGGTGTATCGGCAGAATTCGGCTCAAACGCCTCCCCAAAAGTATCTACTATATCTTTTAACGTATCTACCGCAGCATCTAAACTAATCTTTTTTGTACCTTTTACGCCTTCGAAGATTGCCTCTGTACCTTTACCTAAAATCTGACCTACAATTGCCCCCGGGCCAAATCTTACTTCTTCTCTAAAGTCATCTTTGATAGAAGACAAATCTACCCCAGGAGAATCCATTTTTGTTTTTATTCTAAGCTGAAAGACTGGCTTGTCTTTACCTGCTTTAAGCAAACCAAGGACAGTTTTTAACGTTTTCATTCCGGAAGTTTTTTCTCCCTCCTTTAACTGCGCGTACTCAATTTTTTCTAACGATAAAATACAATCAATGATTAAATCATTACTTTGAGCATTCAAGTCGGCGTCAAGAGATAACAAAGCTTTTTTTACGCCTAAACTCTCCGGCTTAAAGCTCTGTGGGTAATAAGCGCTGAAAGCGGAATAATCAACATTGTTGATATTAAAATTGGCCTCCATATTTTTATTAGCGTAATCTACCCAGCCGGAAGCACTTAATGCATCTTTTATCTCTATACCTTCCGCGTTTAAAGAGCTGTTAAGTTTTATATAAAACTTGGTTAGTTGGGGATAAGAAAAATCATTTAATTCCCCACTAATATCTTTAAGGATAATACTTATTGGTTCGTCTTTAGTTAAATCTACCATTTCTAATGAGCCATTTTTTAAATAAAGATTCCTAATTTTAAGAGAAACCTGTTTCTTTTTAGAGCTGGAGGTATTTTTGACCTGGGAAGTTGAAGCTAGAAGTTTCTGTTGTACTGCCGTCTCCTGCTCTAACTGATGAGACTTTTTAACAAAAAATGGACGAAGCGCAATTTTTTCTTTATCTTTCTGTATTTTAAAAGTAAAACCGTCAAGAGAAACTTTATCTAAAACTAATTCACCGACAAAAGGGTTGAATAAACCTAAAGAAATACTTGCTTTATTGAATGATAAATCACCGCAGAGAAAATTTTTGATTTCCACATTAAAAGGAAACTTGAGAGAGAGGCTGTTCACTTGCGGCGCGAGGCCTAAATTATCCTCAACATTCTTAATAAGAATATCCTTTCCTTTTGTATTAACAAAAACAAAAATAGCGCCGTATCCTACAACAACCAAAATAAAAATTACCAATAAAAATTTAACTATCCATTTCATATCTTTCTACCTCTTTTGTTTAGTATACCACAATTCATATTCTCTATATACTATCAACTATATACTATCAACTAATTAATGCGCCCGGCAAGAATCGAACTTGCAACCCTCGGCTTAGCATCCAGCATCAAGTTACCTTGACCACTTATCCAAAGCTTGCTGGCTGGACTTTATCTTGGGCATCTCAGCCCCGCCGTGTAAAGTCTCTACACTCCCCAGCTTCTGCAGGGTAGCTCGGTATAATCCATCAAAGGATGTCTACCGATTTAGCGGCGTCCACTCCATAGGTTTACTTCCCCATGGAGGCTCCCTGTTTGTCCCTCGCGCCTAAATATCTGAAAAATCTCTTACGACATTTTTCAGAAGCGCTTCGGGATCAATTCGACTAACCCTTCGCGTTGCTCAGGGAAGTCTTATTGAAAGGCCGATGCTCTATCCGATTGAGCTACGGGCGCAATTTCTATGCTTTAAACTGGTTTTACGCCAAGAACGGAAAGCACTAACGCGAAAATTAATATTTGAATAATCCAGCCAATCGCGCAAACTCCTACTGCGCGCAATGTGCTCTTATAATCAAGGGCTTGCCGAACAGCAATAATCATTGCTATTAACATCCAAATTGAAGCAGCGAGAAAAACTATATGTCCTAATCCTGGAATTACAGCTAATACTCGAATTAATCCCGGAGAACTGGAAAAACCAATAGTCCGCAGTAATTCCCCAAGATCTGCTTTGGTCTGGGGTTCTGGAAGAATTTTAGTGCCGATAAAGTACGTAAGATATGCCCAAATATACCACCCAATAAGAGCGATAATTGTACCTCCTAAAATCCCGGCCAATCCTCCTCTTTGAATGCTCCCCAACCCTGCGGCTATACTGGAAAGAACTACAACTCCCATAGCTTGAAACCCAGCTGTTTTATCCGCCTCAACCTCCTCATAAAGATTAACATCCAATCTCAACGCGCGAAAGATACGATTCTTAAAGCTACTCATTTTATACCTCCTCAATGAGCGCGTCACTTATGGAACGCAGTGAACATAAGTGACTGCGCGAATTGATCCCGAAGCGCTTCTGAAAAATGTCGCAAGAGATTTTTCAGATATTTAGGCGCGAGGGACAATATACAAGTTTAATAAATTCAATATTTTTCTGCGCAACATTTCAATGCTTTATCCCCAATATCACGTCGGTAATGCATATTTTCAAAATTTATATTCTCTATCGCTTTATAAACTTTTCCTTGAGTCTCTTCTATGGTGCTACCCAACCCCACAACATTTAAAACCCTGCCACCGTTAGTAACAAAGTTCGGAGTTCGGAGTTCGGAGTTCGGAGTTTGCTTGGTTCCTGCATGAAAAAGAAAAATATCTTCCATGTTCTCCAGCTTTTCTAACCCAGTAATTTTTTTTCCTTTCTCATAATTCCCCGGATACCCCCCGCTTGCCAAAACAACGCAAAGACAAAACCTCTCATCCCATTCTAATTCCACACTTTCAAGTCTACCATCTATGGTTTTGAGCATAACATCCATTAAGTCGCTGTTTAACTTAGGTAGAATGGCCTGAATCTCAGGGTCGCCAAATCTCACATTAAATTCTAAAACATAGGGCTCGCCATCCTTTATCATCAACCCGGCATAAAGTACCCCTTTGTAAATTTTCCCTTCTTTTTTCAAACCTTCTATCAACGGCTTAAAAATATTTTTTATTATCTTTTCAAAAACTACATTAGTTACTATAGCTGCGGGGGCATAGGCCCCCATTCCTCCAGTATTCGACCCTCTATCACCATCAAAAACGCGTTTGTGGTCTTGAGAAGAAACTAGAGGAACGATATTCTCTCCATCAGTAAAAACCATAATTGATACTTCCTCCCCTTGCAGGCAATCTTCAATTATAACTCTATCACCGGAGGCGCCAAATTTCCTCTCACACATAATTATTTCTATCGCTTGCTGTGCTTCCTCTATAGATTTTGCGACAATTACTCCTTTTCCCGCGGCTAAACCATCCGCTTTTACAACTATAGGCGCGCCTTTTTTCTCAATATATTCTCTTGCTTTTGGTAAATTATCAAAAACCTCAAACTCTGCCGTAAAAATCCCATATCTTTTCATTACCTCTTTAGCAAAAATCTTACTACCCTCTAGAAGAGCTAATTCCTTTTTGGGGCCAAAAATCTTTAAGCCATTTTTCTCGAATTTATCAACAATTCCTTCCACCAACGGCGCTTCTGACCCAGCTACGGTTAAATCTATTAACTCATTTTGAGCGAATTTTAAAAGGCTGTCTATATCTGTAGCGCGGATATCCACATTCCGGGCAATTAAAGAAGTACCGCCGTTGCCGGGGGCGCAATAAATTTTATCTACTAACGGGGATTGAGCAATTTTCCAAGCAAGACAATGCTCTCTACCCCCTGACCCGATAATTAGAATTTTCATACTAATGCCATTTGCCGGGATGATTTTACAATTTCACCGATAAGATGAGCCTTAACTTTTCTATTTAAAATATTTACAACTTTTTTTGCCTGTTTTTTATCCACTACCAAAATCATGCCAATGCCCATATTAAATACAGTATACATCTCCCTATCATCTAATTTAGCCTTTTGCTGAATGATCTTAAAAATTTTGGGAACACACCAACTTTTTTTATCAATCACCATGCCGTAACCCTTAGGTAAAATCTTTGTGGCTTTGTTATAAAACGCGCCTCCGGTAATATGAGCGATACCTTTGATAGTTGATAGTTGATAGTTAATAGTTGATAGTAAAGAAAGTACTAGTTTTACATAAATACGGGTGGGCGTAAGTAATTCTTTACCGTATTTATTTATTTCCTTGGTATTTAGCACCTTTCTCACCAAAGAGAAGCCGTTGGAGTGAAGACCACTTGATTCTAAGCCAATTATGCAATCTCCTTGTTTAATCTTTCTGCCATCAATTATTTTGTTTTTGTCAACAATACCTACGCAGAAACCGGCTAGATCATATTCGCCTTTTCTGTACATTCCCGGCATCTCGGCAGTCTCTCCGCCTAAAAGTGAACAACCTGCTTCTCTCAAACCTTTATGAATTCCTCCTACTACTTCTTTTAAAACCTGAGGCTCTAGTTCCCCACAAGCAATATAATCTAAAAAAAATAGTGGAGTCGCGCCCAAGCAGATAATGTCATTAACATTCATTGCTACCAGATCAATCCCTATCGATTCGTGTACGCCTAATTCTTTAGCAATTCTTAATTTCGTTCCCACCCCATCAGTAGAAGACACCAGGAGAGGATTTTTATATTTTTTAAGCAAAGGTTTGAGGTCGAAAAGAGAACCAAAAGCAGAAGGCGCGTTTGACCTTCCTTTCGAAACGAATTGTTTTATACCTTTAACAAACTCATCGGCCCCTTTTATATCTACACCGGCTTGCTTATAAGTAATTTTAGGCATAAGTTATGGCGGGATTATAATCCTACTCTTTTATAAATTTTATCTATATTTTTCAAATATTCGTAAGGGTTAAAAATCTCATCCAACTCCTCTTTACTTAAATATTTTCTTATCTGTCTATCTTTACGCGATTCTTCCTTAAAATTAGAGTTTTCATTAATCACCTTTAAAGAAACGTCTTGAACGTAATCATAGGCCTTCATCCGAGATAAACCTTTCCCCATCAATTTAAGAAGAATCTTCTGAGAATAAATTAAGCCACGGTTTAACTCCATATTCCTTAACATATTTTTAGGATTAACTGTTAAATTTTTGATTACTTCTTTGAATTTCCTTAAGATATAATCTAAGGCGATTGTAGAATCAGGCAGGATAATCCTCTCGGCTGAAGAGTGAGAAATATCTCTCTCATGCCAAAGGTTTATATTTTCAAAAGCTACCAGGCTGTTCGCGCGCAAAACTCTTGCTAACCCGCAAATTCTTTCGCAAATTATAGGATTTTGCTTATGAGGCATAGCGCTTGAACCCTTTTGGCCCTTATAAAAAGGCTCCTTTACTTCATTTACTTCGTTGCGATGCAAGTGTCTGATTTCAGTAGCAAATCTTTCCAGGGTAGACCCAATCAAAGAAAGAATTGATAAATAATAAGCGAATCTTTCCCGGGATACAATTTGTGTAGAGATAGGGGCAAAACTAACGCCAATTTTTTTACAGATATACTCCTCAATTTTTGGCTCAAAATAAGCAAACGTACCCACTGCTCCGGAAATTTTTCCACAAGCAGTATAATTTAAACTTTCTTTTAATAACCTTCTTTCCTCTTTTAAATCATTATAAAAATAAAGAAATTTTAATCCTAAGGCGTAACTTTCCGCGTGAACACCATGAGTTCTGGCGATGCACAAAGTATCTTTATATTTTAAGGCTTTACTTTGGACTTCTTTCATAAGTAAATCCAAATCCTGTAAAATAATTTCTGTAGCATCTTTTATCTGCCAGGCTAAAGTTGTATCTAGGAGGTCTGAGGAGGTTAAACCCAAATGAAGATAGGAAGCAGCCGAGCCAATTCCAGAAGAAATGCTTTTAAGAAAAGCGACGATATCGTGATGAGTTTTTGCCTCTATTTTTTTTATCCGGCTAAGAGAAATTTTTGCTTTTTCTAATTTTTTGCTTACCCCCTGAGGGATTTCTTTAAACTTCTCTAAGGCCTGGCAAAACAAAATCTCTATTTTTAAAAAACGCCTAAACTTCTCCTCATCACTCCAGACTATGCCTATTTCTTTCGGTGTATACCTTTCAATCATATAATTTCCTCAATGAGCGCGTCACTTATGGAACGTAAGTGAACATAAGTGGCTGCGCGAATTGATCCCGAAGCGCTTCTGAAAAATGTCGCAAGAGATTTTTCAGATATTCAGGCGCGAGGGACAATGTGCTTCCCATCTTACCAAAACATCAACTTTTCGTCAATGAAAAAGGATTTTTTAATAAGCCTTTGCTCTGTGAACCCCCTACAAATACTTTCAGCTTTCAGGGTCTGACCCCGTTATATCGCTTCGGCAGTGAAAAAATCAAGATCATTGCTCTTTCTATGTTTTAAATAAAAATAAGCTAATGCCGTTCCGCCAGTAAGATAGAAATATTCGCTGTCAGGAATTTGGCCAAAACTATCAAGTATTGCTTTTTGAATTTGACTAATGACTATCAAAAAAATCCTCCCAAAATTCTCTTACCTCAAGAGAAAGAAAAAATTTCACTCTTAAGAACGTCTGCTTAAACTGCTCCCCGTCAACACTTTTTAAGATGGCTTTTACGTCTTTTGCTCTGCCTCGACTAAGAACCTGCTGAACATACATATCTAACACCCAAGGCTCAGTGAGATCTAAAGAAGATCCTTCTTTTAAAAACCAAAATAATTTTTTATCGGCAACCATCTTCATCACCAATTAAACCAATAATCACCACTATATGTCAGCAACTCTTTTATTATACCTACAAAAATAGGCAAGTAAAGCTAAACTCCAAAGGAAAACCTCATCTTTTTATTACCAAAGACAATCCTCGGAAAAATATTAATTAATGCAAATATTTCTATAGAAAGCAAGGATTTCTAAGGTGACTTTTCCCGGCCGCCCCCCTCCTAAAATCTTTCCTTCACACTCAACTAAAGGCATCACTTCCATTAGCGAGCTGGTTAGGAATGCTTCATCGCAAGGCAATAAATCCTCTTTACTGAATTCGCCTTCAATAACTTTAATCCCTTCTCTTCTGCATATATCAATTACTACTCGTCTGGTAACTCCATCTAATACTCCACACTCTATTGAAGGAGTAAAAACGTCTTTATTTTTTATAAAAAAAACATTGCTTCGCGAACCTTCCTGAATAAACCCTTTCTCATTTAAAAATATTGCCTCATCTTTGCCCTGTTTCTGGGCATTAAACCAACTAACTCTGCTTTTGGCATAGCTGATTGACTTTGCTCTTAAGAAAGGGTCTTGGGAGTATCTTCTGAAGGAAGAAAATATTGCTTTTGCCCCCCTTTGGTAGGAATCCTCTTTATAATAATCGAACTCTGCCGCATACACAATTACACCCGGTGACTTTCTTTTTTTAAAAACAGTGATCCTTACATGGGCATCCTCTAATTTATTCTCTGAAAGCAGGTTATCTATTACATTTTTAAAATTAACTTCAGGGTACTCTAATTCCAAAAAATCTAGCCCTTTCTTAAGGCGCCCAAGATGCATGTCTAAAAAAGGGATTTTTCTCCCATACACCCTTAAGGTTTCGAATGCTCCCCATCCAAATAAAAATCCCGGCTCAAAAACTTCATTTAAGTTTTCTTTATCGACTATCTCCTCGTTGAGGTAAACCTTCATCTTTGATTCAAGATCAGAAAAGTTTTAGTTGAGTTTGCTTTTGGCAAGTTTTCTCTGCCCAATCGCAGAATTTACAACTCTCACTTTGTGAGGGAGGTTCTCCCGAAGCCAAAACACTTAAAGCGTCGCTAAAAATACCGTATGTTTTCTCTAAAGAAAAGGTTTCTACTTTCTTTATCTTTACATCAAACCGCACTAAACCATTACTCTCTAAACCTGTAGGAATATAAAAAATCAAATAAGCGAGATTAGAAACTTTATAGCCATTTTTTGCAAGCAGAAAATTGTAGCAACTCATCTGTAAAATATAGTATGTGTGGGAGTTTTCTTTTAACTCATGCCCCCGAGTTTTATAATCTAAGGGAATATATGCTTCCTCAAAAACTAAACAATCATCAAGAGCGCCAATAAATTTAGAGCCGTCATTGTCAACAAATTCTAAACCCGTCTTCCAATTCCGCCACTTCTGGATTATTTCTTCTTCTACCAATCGCCCTTTGAGGGTATTAGAAATCTCCGGAGGAAGCAAATTTTCTTTTCTGTATCGGTCAAAATACTTCTTTATTAGATTATCCATTCCTGAGGGAAGAGTAGAGGTTGGCGGCTGGGGACGTTCAAAATTATACCCTCTTACCATATGAAACCAAAAACAACGAGGGCACTCTCTAAATAAACCGAGCGTATAAGAAGAGAGAAAAAACTTCTTCATTTATATTTCCAAGAAAGTAATTTTCCCAACTCATCGAAATACAAATATACTTTATCCGAAGTAAAATATTGGGTAGGGTGGCGATAAAGAAAAGCCTCTTTTATTAAAGGGTCATCGGTAACTTCTTTAGATATTACCGGTTCACCGTAAGTTTTTAAAATATTTTCTTTGGATGTGCTTAATTTTAACCGCTTATTTTTAATATCATCCAATAGCACATAGAGAAATCTTTCTTGCTCTTCTACGTACAACTCAATTTCTTTCTGACTCACCTCTAGTTCTTTTAAGGTTGATAGCTGCTCAGAGTAACGCAAAAAGGTACAACCAAATAAACCGAAAATAAAAAAATAAATCACCCAAAACCTACAATACATTTTTTTATGTTTTCTTTTCTATTTTCTCGTTACCTGATAGAGACCATAAGCAGCAGCTGCGCTAAGTGCCGTACTTATCAAGTTGCATCCGGAGATTAAAAAACAAAACGCGCCAACCAATATCAGACTACAGATCTTTTTAATCATTTTATCCCCCTTTTTTATACAACCAAAGGAGCAACACTTATTTATAAACATTAGAGGTTGCTATTGGCCAAATTCCTCTCTACAAACTCTACGATTATCTCCTGCTTCCATGCAGCTATCTTGCAAAATTTAAGTCCCATTGCTGGAAAATATTGAGGTTGCCTTTTCTCTTACATCAATCTTCATAATGATAAGCTTATTATAAATACAATTAAACCATAATACCCGAAATTATGGAATTTACCACTTATGAGGATTTTTTTGAGTATCTTTAAGGCTAACATCCCACAAAAAAAAGCACAGATAAACCCTGAAATAAGATATGATGGCTTGAGGCTACAAGAAGAAAGCTCTTTAAATTCAGCAAAAAAAGCCAATAAAATAACAGGGATAGCCATTAAGAAAGATAGGTTGAATGCTTGCCGCGCGTCTAATCCTCTCCTTAATAATCCTGTAATGGTAATTCCTGACCTTGATATGCCGGGAAAAATAGAAACCCCCTGCAAAATGCCTAAAATAAGGGAATCTTTAAGTGTAATATTTTGAGAATCTCTTTTTTGGCGAACGCGTCTCGCGCTTAAAAGAATCACCGCGTTTATAAAGAAACAAAAAGATAATAGATATTTATCATCAAAAAAGCTGCTAAAAAAATACTTGATAATCAAACCAAAAAAACCGCTAATGCCCGTAATGATAAATATATACAATAATAATTTTTTCTTTAACACGGCTGATTGTATCTCTTTGGAGAAAAATAACAACATAGCAAAGAGTGTAGCTAAGTGCAAAAAAATAAAAAAGGAGAGCAAATCCTCATTTAAGCCCAACACCCGTTTTAAAAAATATAAGTGGCCGGAACTACTTACGGGCAAAAATTCTGTTAATCCCTGAATAACACCAAAAAATAAAAATTTCATTTATTCCATGTTTAAAGCTATCAACTCTACACTATAAACTATAAACTTATTTGATCATTAGCGCTTTAGGAAAAGATAGATGATAATACCCAATATGATGATTCCTGTGGATAAAACAATATACTCCCATAAGCTGATTTTTTCTTCTTGAGCAATACTCTTCTTTTCTTTGGATGGAGCAAAAGGCTTATCCATGGGGATAGACCCTCCTGATACCTTTGAAGGAGGGGTCTTATCTATGCATTGACTTAAGGATTGGCGGCAATCATGACAAATACAGAGATGCTCTTCTACTTTCTCCGCGTCTTCCTCTAGGGCAGTATGTTTAATGTACGCGGGGATTATTTCTTTTATTTTTTCGCAATCCATTTTATCCATGGGGATACCCTTACGGGCACAAGTAGACCCTCCTAATACCTTTGAAGGAGGGGTCTTATTTCAAAACCTCTTTTAAGCTCTCTATAAAACTATCAACATCTTCCTTGCTCTTCTTTTCAGTACAGCAGCTTAAAATGGCATTTGGAAACTGAGGATAAACTTCAGCCAAACAAAAACCGGCGATTATCTTCTTCTTATAAAGCTTATCAACCAACCGCTTAGCATCCTTAACTTGCCAGAGGAATTCGTTAAAAAAACAAGAAGAAAAAGGCAATTTTATTTCGTCTATTTCTCCTAACCGCTGATGAAGATAATGTGTTAGGTTCAAAGAATGTATGGCCGCTTCTTTAAACCCTTCCTTGCCCATCAAAGAAAGATACACACTCGCTCCGATAGCATTTAAAGACTGATTGGAACATATATTGCTGGTAGCTTTTTCTCTCCTTATATGCTGCTCCCTTGTCTGTGATGTAAGACAATACGCGGATTTCCCCTGGCTATCTTGTGTTTTACCTACGATTCTTCCCGGCATTTGTCTCAGATAATCTTTCTTTGCGGCCAGAAAACCCAAAGAAGGCCCTCCAAAATTTAAACTTCCTCCCAAAACTTGGCCATCGCCGCAGGTGA
Organism: Candidatus Omnitrophota bacterium; assembly: GCA_018823915.1. Taxonomy (GTDB): domain Bacteria; phylum Omnitrophota; class Gorgyraeia; order Duberdicusellales; family 4484-171; genus JAHJHM01. The sequence continues at coordinate 4,691 of JAHJHM010000207.1, read as the reverse complement.
TATCCACCCCTAGGAGTGAAGGCTCCTTTAAAATTGCTAAAGATAAAGGGTTAGTAATCATAATCATCAAAGCCTGCTTTTCCTTAACTATTGAAGAAAATGTTTTACCATCTTCGATGAGGCCAAAAAAATTAGGGCTTTGAAAAGCAAAGCAAGCACTATCCTCGTCAATAATTTCCCTTAAGATGTTTACGTCCACAAAACCATTTTTATCAAATCCAACTTCTTCTATCTCGTAATTAAAACCGCTTAAGTAAGTTCGTAATGTTTCCCTATACTCCGGATGAATTGCTTGCGATACAATCACTTTTTTTCTTTTCTTTACTCTTAAGCTCATCAGAACTGCCTCAGCTAAACTGGAAGCGCCGTCAAAAAGTGAAGCATTGCTTACATCCATGCCGGTTAAAAGACAAATGTAGCTTTGATATTCATATATTGCCTGCAAAATCCCCTGAGAGCACTCAGGTTGATAAGGAGTATACGCGGTGAGAAATTCGGATTGGGAAATAATAAATTTTAAGGCAGAAGGAATATAGTGATCATAACAGCCTGCTCCTAAAAATGAGTTGAAGCTATCCAGTGGAAGATTTTTTTTAGAAATTGCCTCTACAACTTTTTTTACTTCCATTTCACTCAAGCCCTGCGGCAAATTTAGAGGTTCTTTTAATCTTATCTCGGAAGGTAAGTGAGAATATAAGTCCTCCACAGAATTTACTCCAATAGCTTCGAGCATCTCCTCTATGTCCTTTTCTGTATTTAGAATGTATGGCATTTGCGCTACCACTTAAATTAAACTACCTCGCAACAAGCTACGAATAATTAAACCTGAGGCCATTCGACTCCCTACGGTCGCTCAGGGTCAATTCGCCTACAGTCCGCCTTTGGCGGACTAGGTCTCATTGACTTTCCTTATCTACAAATTCCTTATAAGCAACTTCATCCATAAAATTGTCCATTTCCTTACTGTTCTCAACTTTTATCTTTATCATCCAACCCTTACCTTGTGGGTCTTCATTTACCCACTGAGGATTATTTACCAAATCGTTATTGGCTTGGATAACCTCTCCGCTTAAAGGAGCAAAAATTTCACTGGCGGCTTTAGTAGATTCAACTGTACCGAAACTTGAACCCTCACTTATCTTAACACCAACCTCAGGCAGTTCTACAAAAACAATATCTCCTAATTCTCCTTGCGCGTAATCACTTATTCCTATTACCGCGCAATCTCCTTCTACTTTTACCCATTCATGAGACTTGTTAAATTTTAAATTACTCATTTTTTCGCCTCCACAAAAGGAAAATTAACCACTTTTGCTTGATAAAATTTATCTCTTATTTTTACTTTAATTGGAGTATCGGGTTTAGAAAAATCTATGCTCACATACCCCATGCCGATAAATTCATTTAAATTTGGTGAATAAGTACCACTGGTAACTCTACCTATTTTCTTATCCACAAGGATAGACCCTCCTGATACCTTTGAAGGAGGGGTCTTATCCACAGGGATAGACCCTCCTGATACCTTTGAAGGAGGGGTCTTATCCACAGGCCGCAGGGACCCTCCTGATACCTTTGAAGGAGGGGTCTTACCAACTTCTGCATAAATATCATAATCTTTTCGCGGTAGGCCTTTCTCCTGCATGAGAAACCCTATCCTTTTTTTCTCTACCCCGTTTTTTTTCGCCTTAACAATCTCTTCCTTGCCGATAAAATCCTTATTTAACTTAACCGCCCATCCTAAGGAAGCCTCTATAGGATTAGTCGTCTCGTCAATTTCATGGCCATACAAAGGATATCCAGCCTCTATTCTCAAAATATCTCTCGCGGCCAAACCACATAATTTAAGGCCGTAATCTGCACCTTTATTCATAATTAAATCCCAAAAAAAACAGGCATCTTTACTTTCTATATATATCTCAAAACCATCTTCACCCGTATAACCGCTGCGGGAAATGAGTGCCGGCTTTAACTCTACATTCTCTTGGATAAAATGCATATATTTAAAATCATCCAATTTTTTGCCCAAAATACTTTCCATCACCAGATAAGATTTCGGGCCTTGCAGGGCAAGAAGAGATGTACTTTGACTTTCATTAATAATTTCTATCTCATCGTTTTTGAATTCTTTAAGCCAAGCATAAACGTTATCTATATTAGAAGCGTTCACCACGCAAAGATATTCTTCTCCCAAATTATACACCATCAAATCATCCTTGATGCCTCCATCTTGATTCAAAAAAAGATTATATTGCAATTGCCCTTTTCTTATTAAACGAAGATCGTTAGAAACTAACTTTTGTAAAAATTCAAAAGTCCCTTTTCCCTTTATTTTTATCTCTCCCATATGAGAAACATCAGATAAACCACAAGAGCAACGTAACTCTTTAGCTTCTTTTAAACCGCTTTCATATTCTAAAGGAAGTCTCCAGCCAAAAAAATCAACAAGGCGCGCGCCAGCTTGAGTATGCCTTAAATTCAAAGGAGTAGTTTTAAGCGCTATCATACTGCTCCCTTATCGGTAATCTCACCAACTTTTTCTTCAGTAATACTAACTGCTTCAGCCGAAGGCAACTCCTGGACATTTTTTAATTTATTTTCAATAGTGCGTGATTTACGGGAAGCTAATTCGATAGTAGCGCTTGCTTCGCTAAGTTTCTTATGGGTTTTTTCTAAGATATCACCGAACCTTCCAAACTCTTGCTTTACTGCTCCCAGCAGGCGCCACACTTCGCTGGAACGCTTCTCAATGGCCAACGTCCTAAACCCCATCTGTAAACTATTCAATAATGCCGTAAGAGTAGTCGGCCCGGCAACAACAACTCTAAATTCCCGCTGCAAACTTTCAGCCAAAGCCGGCCGGCGTAACACTTCCGCGTACAATCCTTCTATTGGCAAAAACATAATCCCAAAATCAGTAGTATTGGGAGGATCAAGATATTTCTCTTTAATTCCTTTGGCTTCCGCCTTAATTCGCGCCTCTAATTGTTTTGCCCGGGTTTCTACCAATTCAGCATTTCCCTCATCCTGCGCCTGCAAGAGGCGCTGATAGTCTTCTTGAGGAAATTTAGCATCTATAGGCAGCCATACCTCACCCTCTTCTTTGCCACTTTGTCCTGGAAGGCGTACGGCAAACTCTACGTAATCATTGCTTCCTTTTTTCGTCACTACATTTTTCGCGTACTGCTGTGAAGTTAAAATTTGCTCTAATAAACTGCCTAACTGTATTTCTCCCCAGGTACCCCGTGTCTTTACATTAGTCAGTACTTTTTTTAAATCTCCCACACTAGAAGCCAAAGTCTTCATTTCTCCTAATCCTTGATGAACCAGCTCAAGACGCTCGCTTACAAGCTTGAATGAATCTCCTAACCGCTTTTCCAAGGTAACATGCAGTTTTTCCTCAACCGTCGCTCTCATCTGATCTAACTTTTGGCTATTTTCCTCCTGTAAGGATTTTACCCGCTGCTCCAGGGTCTGACGCATTCCCTCTAACTTTTCTTCGTTCATCTGGGTTAAACCGGAAAGCTGGCTGGAAAAAGTTTCCAGCTGATTCTTTTGCAAGATAGAAATCTCTGTCATCCGCGAAAGCAAAGAATCCTGGAAAGACTTAAGTGATAATGTCTGTTCTTCCCGGGCTTGGCGAAAAGTATTTGCCTGCTCCTCTCGATTATGGATAATTTCCTCTCTTACTACACGTTCAACCCTTTCTTGATTTTCCCCTAAAGAAATAAGTTTATTCTCAATATCAGAGTAGTTAGGCCTGCCAGTTTTCGACACTAACAAAATAATCGCGGCAATAGCAAAAAGTATTAAAATAATTAACAAAATTTGTATCATTTTGTAATTGATTTTAAAGTTGTGTAAATCTCCCCTGGTTGCGGCATCCTGCCTTGCCCGGAATCACCGCATGCAAGTTCTCCCTTCTGAGGCGGTAGAATTATGTATTTTTTTATTTTTTCTAATTTTCTTATATTCTCCCCAACGATAGGATTATTCCACATATTTTCATTCATTGCCGGAATAAGCAAAACTTTTGTATTTTTAGGGAGGGCGCAAACAACCGTAGTAAGAAGATTATCACATAATCCTTGAGCTATTTTGGAAAGAGAGTTGGCAGAAAGAGGAGCAATTACGCAAGCATGAGCCCATTTAGCAAGTGAGATATGTTTAATGCTGCCACAATCAGACAGCCCGAAGGTATCTAAATATACCGGGCACTGCGTTAGGCTTTGAAAAACCAAGGGAGTAACAAACTTTGTTGAATTTTCCGTCATTATCACTTTTACAGAAAAGTTGTTTTTTACCAACAGCCGGACTAATTCACAGGTTTTATAAGAAGAAATCCCCGCGCATACACCAACAAGAATATTTTTTTTCATATCTTCATCCACCTCTTAGGGAATATACTATAATGATTCGGGTAGCCCAACAGGACATCCTGATGGATAGGTGTATTATATCAAAAATTAAAAGGGGAGCAATAAGAAAGGTAAATTTCACCGGGAATGGACGTAAAAATTAAGAAAAATGATAAAGAGAAAGGGTAAGATAAAAAGTAAATATTCAGTGAACCATATCTAAATTTTTCTGAATATTCAGTGCAAAATGCAAATTGCAAATTGCATACCCTAACGGGCACAAGCAAGTTAAAATTACTTATTTTTTTTTGCCGTAATTACTGACTTTGCAATAAT
>JAHJHM010000206.1 GCA_018823915.1 Candidatus Omnitrophota bacterium | reverse complement strand
TTTTCTAACGAGCCTGTAGAAAAACCCTATTTTTATAGAACTTACAAAATGTTAAAAATTTAACTCATTGTCCCCCAGCATGTTATAAATGCCAAAATTCTCCAATTTTCGAGTTTTGGACTTATTCTACAGGCTCAACATTCAAACTCAACTACCTGAAGGACGGCGAAGCCACGAAACAATGTCCGCTGTATTGAGTTGAGAATATAAAGTCTCCCAGGTTTGAACTTGATTGATTTTACTGCTAAAATCATCCTAAGCATATTAATCCGTACTGCGGAATACACCGCGCACAAAACCAAGAGGCCTTATTGAGACGCTTCAGTGGAGTTTTTTCTCTTGATTCAGGGGGCCTTGTGATAGACAATGGTTTTATTTGATGCTATACCAAATTGTAACTTCCTTATCTCGTTATACTAAATGAAAAGTATGTAATTTATCTTCGAAGACGTTTTATTTTTTGTTTTGCGCGTTTTACATGGGTACCGTACCGATCGGAAGGAGCGGTTCGAATAAAACTTTCATATGCTTCAATAGCCTCTCGGATACGACTAGCTTTTTCGCAATCAATTGCCTTATTGTAGTAATATTCAGGATTATCAGGCTCCAATGGAATAGCTTTATTATAATCCTCTATGGCCAAACCATACTGCCCTAGTCGGCTATAAGTAATCGCCCTGTTGTTATATGCGCCTGCAAGACTAGGATTTATTTCAATAGCCACATTACAATCCTTAATGGCCTGTTCATACAACCCTTTATTATAATAGATAAACCCTCTATTAGCATACGCTTCTGCATACTTAGGATTTATTTTTATGGCTTTTGTATAATCAGAAATCGCTTGATCATATAAACCTTTAGCGTCGTATGCCCGTCCACGATTAAGATAAGCTTCGGCAAAATTAGATTTAAGTTCTATCGCCTGGGTGTAATCAGATATAGCCTTATCATGCAACCCCATAGAACGGTAAATTATACCCCGGTTATTGTAAGTATCTGGCATATTTGGAGCTAATTCCACTACCCTCGTAAAATCACAGAGAGCATTATTGTAATCCTCTATTGTTGCATATAAAAACCCTCGAGAGATATATGTGATGGGATAATCAGGATTGAAACGAAGTGCTACATTAATTCTTTTCAACGCTTCCTGTGTTCTACCTAGTTTAGAATAATATGTAGCCTGAAATATATTGAGAGCAACTTCTCTTGTTATCTTTCCTTTTACCATATCTTCCATTATTTCCACACATGTCCTTGTCTCATTGTGAAAGGGATCTACTTTTAAAGCCCTCTCGAATTCTTTTCTAGCAATCTCAAGATTTCCTTGCGCAGCAAGCACCACCCCTTTCTCATAATAAAATCCAGGAGGATGTTCTAAGGGCACTTCTTCACTTGCAATGGTGGCATCCATTTCTTCCTTCTTAACAGGTTCGCCATCAACGCTCTTTATGTCCTCAAAGTAATAGGTGAGTGATACCCCATAGTAGTTGATTTTTATAAATTCATCGGTTCGCTCGATAATTTCTCCTTCAACCGTTCTGCCATTTTTTAATTTGATTGTTTCACAAAAAGAAGATACGGGCAAAAACAAAAGGGCTGTTGATATCAAAGGAATGGGAAAAATCTTTCTAACCATATATCTTCCAATTATACTGCTGTCATAATTATATTTTTTTCATTTTTATTACAGACAATGCGGAGCTCAAGCGGCGTATTAACGGCAGCTGGGTTATTTTATTAGGAATTTTTTAATTTCTTAACGGAATTCCAACACGAATCCATTGATGCTAGTTACTTTCTCTGTTAATTTTAATTTTTGCTTTGTAGCCTCTGCGATTCGATACTTTATTTGTTTTCAGAATTAAATCAATCGGAATCGTAACAATCGCTCTGAGAGATTTCTCCACCTGCCTTAATAATATATATTTTAGTTCCTGTTGTACCACAGGTTTCAGGAGTTGCCTTACACTCATAGCTGGAAGGATTAAAATCACAGGTGAATTTATATCCCTGATGAGGTTCTGCTAGATAATTTCTTGAAAGATAAGGTGGCTCAGCTGTAGTTAAATCAAAAACCGATAAGGGATATTCTCCTTTATTCACTGTCGCGTAGCTTTCTGCTGCGGTAGAAAGTGCGCGGAGAGTAGCTTCAGCACTCGCATTGCTAGCGTTCATTCTGGCCCGCAAAAAGTTAGGAATAGCGATTGCACTTAGCAAGGCAATTATGGGGATAAGAATAATACCTATGCTTCCTAGAACAATACCAGCAATAGCTAAGCCCTGGCCTTTCAAAGTCTCTTTATTTTTGGAAATTTTAACCAAAGCTATAATCCCTAATGTGAGCGCGGCTATGGCTAAAATTGCTCCTAAAAGAGGGATGAGAATCAGACATCCACAGACCAAACTAGCTATAGCTATACCTAAAGTTTTTTTCTTAACAGAACTCATATTTACCTTACCTCCCTTTTTTATTTCAGATAATGCGGAATTCATCGGATTGTGAGCGTTGCGCGCCTGCCAACCACAATTTATTTTTTTATTCTCCGCCAACATTTTAGCCATCTGCCGAAATTACCTCGCAATTTTGGCAGGTGCAGCGAGTAGTTAGACAGTTTTTTTATTTTGCGATAGAAGTTGCGACATTTGGGCTATTAGGATTTACATCTAAAGTTCTTTTCTTAGGTATTATTACCAAATCCATATCTTCCATAGGGATAGCACCTAAAAGTATTTGATCGCCCATAACCAATGCTCCAGCAAAACCAATTCGATTTTTAAATCTAATTTCTATAGGTCCAACGTAAGGAAACAGTTTTCTTTCACCGTTTGCTAATATCACTTCCTTTTTGTCTATTTCTTCCAATTTTAGTTGTATTCGTATATGCTCAGGTATACAAAGATGAACAGCTCCTGAATCAACAAGAACATCTACTTCTAAGGTTTTAATTTTTTTTACCCGCGGATTTCTTAATGTTATTTTTGCATTTACAAGTCCCATTTTTATTTCACCTCTCAGTTTTATTTATACAATGATTTTTTATATTGCCTAATCTTCAAGCTCACCTGCCAGTTCGTTCATATTCATACGCTGCACTTAATATGTGGGCAACGTGCTTCAATTTAGTATCTAATGTCCATAACGGGGCTTCACTTAATATTGCAGATGCAAGAAGATGAACATCAATCAAACCAAGCCCTTTACCCATTAATTTATTTCTTTCAATAAATGATAGGACTTCTGCATTGTCCAATAAATCAACTTTGGGCAATGCACTTAGTAAAGATAATATTTCAGTTCTATTTTTAATATTACCACATGCAAGCTCTCCAATAATGAATGGGTGACAAAATACATCTCCATCATTCAATAGTTCTTCAAGCTTAGAGTTACCATTGCGCAGATGTGAAACCCATATAGATGTATCAACAAGAATCATTGATTTACCCTCCGGCGTGGTATAATGTGCAATTTTTTTTCAGTTCCTCCCAATTTGGCTAGTCTTTTACTGCTTTCCCGAGCGATGAGTGCTTCCAAACCCAATCTAACCAAGGTAGTTTTCTCTCTTATCCCTGTAAGCTTAGATACTTTTTTGATCAAGTCATCTTTTATGTTTAATGTTGTTCTCATAATACAACCTCCTTTCATACAATATATATGCATAATTATGCACTAAATATACATATCTGTCAAACCTTTTGCAAATCATTCTTTTCAAATAATGCTGAGCTCAAGCCTATTGTAGGGGCGCGGTTTCCGCGCCCGACTATTTTACGATTATTGATGTTATAATCCGTACAGGATAATTTCGGGCGATATGACCTCACCACTATAATATTTATTATTCCATGGATATGATTTGGCTAATAAAATCAGGCGGAATTAATTTTACGCATCGCGGTTTCCATTCTATCTAACCCGTGAGACAAATCTTCCATAGAAGCGGCGAATGAGATACGGATATAATTATCCGCTCCAAAGGCAACTCCCGGCACTACTGCCACTTTTGCTTCTTCTAAGAGATAATTAGCGAAATCTAAAGAATTTCCAACTACTCTTTTGCCTAATTTGCAGCCTAAGAAAGAACCGATATTTAAAAAAAGATAAAACGCGCCTTCCGGCTTACAAAAGCTAACTCCATTAATCCTTTTCAATCTTTCTACGATAAAATCTCTCCTTGTCTGAAACTCTGCCGCCATAGATGTTGCTTCTTGATCTTCATTTTTTAAAGCAGCTAAGGCCGCTTTTTGAGCAATAGAATTTGGATTTGAAGTTGAATGAGATTGAATGCTGCTCATTGCCTTTACAACCTCAACCGAGCCTGCCAGATAGCCAATACGCCAACCGGTCATAGCGTAAGTTTTAGATACTCCATTTACCACAATGGTGCGGCTTTTTATATCTTCTCCGCCTGAGGCACAGCTAACATGTTTTTTGGAATCAAAAATTATCTTCTCATATATCTCATCAGAGATTATCCCTAAATCATTTTTCACTGCTATTTGCCCTATCTCTTCTAAAAGCTCTTTTGGATATACTATGCCGGTAGGATTGCAGGGGCTGTTAATGACTATCAATTTTGTCTTATTCGAAACAGCCGCCTTTATCGAAGATATAGCAGGCAGAAATCCATCTTCCTCTTTAGTATTTACTATTACAGGGATAGCTCCGGCTAACTTTATCATCTCCGGATAGCTTACCCAATAAGGAGAGAATATAATTACTTCATCTTGCGGGTTACAAATTGCCTGCAGGCAGACGTATAAACTGTGTTTTGCCCCGCAAGAAATAATTATCTGTGTTGCAGTATAATCCAAGTTGTTATCCTTACGAAATTTAGCTACAACCGCCTCTTTTAATTCTATTATCCCTGAAGCAGGAGTATACTTAGTAAAGCCGTCTTCAATTGCCGAGATACCTGCCTGTTTAATAAAAGCCGGAGTATCAAAATCCGGTTCTCCTGCCCCAAAAATAATGACTTCTTCTCCACTTTTTTGCATCTGCTTTGCTTTAGCTGATATAGCTAAGGTGAGCGATGCTGTAACATTTTTCGCTCTTTCTGATAAAACCATCATTACTTCTCCTTTTCGCCCTGTTTGTTTTCTTGAATAACCTTTTCAGCAATTTCAAACGGCACCTCTGTGTATTTTTCAAAATGCATAGAATATGTACCTCTGCCGCTGCTTAATGACCGCAGAGTTGTAGCGTAACCAAACATTTCTGAAAGAGGCACCTCAGCGGAAATAATTTGACAGTTATTTTTTGCCTCCATTCCCAACACCTTTCCCCTTTTTGAACAAATATGCCCGACAATGCTGCCAACATACTCTTCGGGAGCGGTAATTTCTAACGACATATTCGGCTCTAATAATACAGGGACACACTTCATAAAAGCCTTCTTAAAACATTCCCCGCCGGCAATTTTAAACGCGATCTCAGAAGAATCAACATCATGATAAGAGCCGTCAATAAGATTAACTTTTACATCAACCACAGAATATCCGGCATATACTCCTTTTTTCATAACAGCAATTATCCCTTTTTCTATCGCCGGGATATATTCTTTAGGAATCGCGCCGCCTTTGATGCAATTTTTATATTCGAACCCTTCACCGCAAGCCGCAGGGAGGACTTCTAAAACTACGTGGCCATACTGGCCGCGGCCGCCTGTTTGTTTCACATGTTTATATTCCTGAGTGATAGAATTCAATATCGTTTCTTTATAGGCAACCTTTGGTTCTCCTACTACAGCGCCGACATTAAATTCACGGCGTAACCGGTCAATGATAATTTCTAAATGCAGTTCACCCATCCCCGACACAATTGTTTCGTCTGTCTCTTTATCATTATGCACAATTAAGGTAGGATCTTCCTCTACCAATCTCATTAACCCCTTACTAAGCTTATCGCTTTCTGCACGGCTTTGCGGTTTAATGCTAATCGATATTACCGGAGCGGGAAATTCAATAGCTTCAAGCAATATCGGGTTATCCAGAGATGATAACGTATCTCCGGTTACTGTATGATCAAGGCCGATAGCGGCGGCAATATCGCCGGCAGAAATGCTTGGACGGCTTTGTCTTTGATTAGCATGCATCTGCAAGATTCTGCCTATCCGCTCCTTCTTATCCTTAGTAACATTAAGAACGTAAGAGCCGGCATTCAGTGTGCCGGAATAAGTTCTAAAATATACTAATTTTCCCATATGAGCGTCTGCCTGAACCTTAAACGCGAGGGCAGAAAACGGCTCATCATTATTCGGCAGCCGCTGAATAACTTTTTCAGGATCTTTAGGATCAACTCCGCTAATCGCCGGCATATCTAAGGGCGAAGGAAGATAAAAAGTTATCGCGTCTAAAAATTTCTGCACCCCCTTGTTTTTGAATGCTGACCCGCATAATATAGGAACAATTTTATTAGCAATTGTACCTTTACGAATCGCTGACATTAATTCTTTCTGAGTTATAGCATCTTCTGATTCTAAATATTTTTCCGTAAGAGAATCTTCAAGCTCCACTGCTTTCTCAACCATTATATGATGATATTTTTGAGCAATTTTCTTATACTCGGGAGGAATATCTTGAACATGAAAATTTTTTCCTAAAGAGTCATCATCATAAACATACGCCTTCATCTCCATAAGATCAATTATCCCACGAAACTTTTCCTCTTCTCCTATGGGAATCTGTAAAGGAATAATGTTGGCCCCTAATTCAGCCTCGATACCCTTCATTACTCCAAAAAAATCCGCTCCCACACGGTCCATTTTATTGATAAAAGCAAGCTTGGGAACCTTATATTTATCAGATTGACGCCATACTGCTTCCGCTTGAGGCTCTACGCCTCCTACAGCGCAAAAAATAGCAACTGCTCCATCAAGAACACGCAGGCTTCGTTCAACTTCTACTGTAAAATCAACGTGACCGGGGGTATCGATAATGTTGATTTTATGCTCCTTCCAATAACAAGTTGTCGCTGCTGAAGTGATGGTAATCCCACGTTCTTGTTCCTGCTTCATCCAATCCATCTGAGCTGATCCTTCATGCACTTCTCCTAATTTATGCGAGCGCCCGGTATAAAATAAAATTCTCTCAGTCAGGGTAGTTTTGCCGGCATCAATATGGGCCATAATACCAATATTTCTTACTTTTTCCATTTTAAATCCTCTGTTTTTTCTATATTTATTACTTTACTTTGGGAGTTTATCTTTCTTATTAATCCGCGTAAAACCCGCGAAGGGCCAATTTCGAAAAATACTTCTACTCCACTTTTTATCATAAATTCTACGCAATCCTGCCATAAAACAGGAGAAGTTAATTGTTCAATAAGGTTTTTTTTTATTTCATCTTTGTCTATATGAGCGCGGCCGGTAACATTATTTACAATAGGAATTTTTGCCGGTTTAAATTCTAAATTATCGGCGAAATCCTTAAGCTGTTTTTTTGCTTTCATCATAAGAGGAGAATGAAATCCAACGCCTATTTTAAGCTCGGCAATTTTTGCTCCGCAATCCAATAAGATATTCTTTGTCATTTCGAGGTCTTCCCTTTTTAAAGAGATAACTATTTGTCGGCAAGAATTTATATTGGCAAGATAAAAACCTTCTTTTTTGCCTAACGCCTCAAGACAATTCCTTTCCAGCCCCATGACTGCCAGCATAGATGACGGACAATCCAATGATACTTTTTGAGTTACCTCCGCTCTTTTTTTAACCAAACGCACAAGGCTGTCTAAGGCTAAAACTCCTGCCGGATAAAGACAGGTATATTGCCCCAGGCTTAATCCGGAAAAGAAATCTACGTTTACCCCGTTAGATAGTAAACATCTAACGGGGTTTATCCCTGTTTCTTTGAATGCCGCATAGGCAGCTAAAGAAGTTGCCAAAACTGCTAATTGTTGGTTATATAAGTCGTTTAATTCTGACTCTGGGGCAAAAAAACAAAGCTGAGTTACGTTTACCCCTGAAAGCCTGTCTATGTCTAAAAATACATTTTTGGCAGAAAGGTTATTATCATACAAATCCTTTCCCATCCCCGGATATTGCGCCCCCTGCCCTGGAAAAATAATTGCCTTCATCCTCCTCTCTCCCTCCTTCAAGCCATACACTATAAACAATCAACCATAAACCATCAACTATAAACTATCAACTACTAGCTGTTTTTCTGCGCTCTTACCACCGCTACTGCCGTAGAATTAATAATATCCTCCACAGAACAACCTCTGGACAAATCGCCGCAAGGCTGAACTGTCCCTAAAATTATCGGCCCTATTGCTTTTGCCCCCGCGAGCCTTTCTGTAAGCTTGTAACAAATATTACCGGCATCTAAGTTGGGAAAAATTAAAACGTTCGCGCGTCCGGCTACGTCACTTTCGAAATCAGCTAATTTTTTCTTAGCTACTTCAGGCACTATAGCGCTATCTGCCTGCAGTTCTCCGTCAATGAAAAAATCACTATTTTTAGATTTAGCAATTTTCACTGCTTCTTTTATCTTAATTACTTCCTTATTGTCAGCGCTTCCTTTGGTAGAAAAACTTAAAAAAGCGACTCGAGGAATAAATTGCAAAATTTCCTTAGCAAATTTAGCGCTGGATATGCCAATAATAGCGAGCTGTTCACTATTAGGATAAGGATTAACCGCGCAATCAGCAAAAACAAAAACCCTTCTTTGAGCGTAGCAGGATTCAGGAACGACAATAATAAAACAACTGCTGATAAACCCTGTGCTTCCATCAACATCCAGACATCTTATCGCCGCCTTTATTACCGAAGATGTAGTAAAGACGGCTCCGGCGATAAATCCATCCGCGTACCCGCATTTAACCAGCATCGCCGAATAGTATAGAGGGTCGTCCATTTGCGCTCTCGCCTCTTGGAAAGTTATCCCTTTAATTTTTCTTTTTTCATAATAAATCTGGGCAAATTCTTCCTGCTTTTTGGGCTCAAGATTGTTAGAATCAAGGAGACAAGGATAGGCAATGCCTTCTTTTTCTATAAATTTTGCCGCCTCTTGAATTCGCTCATCAGCGCTTTCAGGAAAAACTATTCTTTTCGGCTCTTTTTTCGCCCTTTCTCTTAATTTCTCAATAATCTTTTTCATAAATCTCTTAATTTTTAATGGCTTAAATTATACCATTACTTAAAAAGAAATCCTACATCTTTTTCTTTCCACTGTGCCAAATTTCAAAAACATTTACAATGTCGGCTGTAGTAACAAAATAAAACAAAATTAATAAACGAGAAGCTGAAATTCTAATCAATGGGACTAAATTTCTTTTATTTGCACTCCCCTATTCTTTAAATAAGCCAATTTATCCACGCTTGTTCTCACCCAGTAAACTACTTCACTTTCCCGATAATTAGTCTTTAAAACTTCGCAGTTCTTATGGATATAATCAACTACCTCCATAAGGCTAAAAGGAAATGTCAGAATTGCCTCCAGATTGTCTTTAAAAAGATTTTCGTAAATTTTTTCCTTCAAAAAATCAAGATTCTCTCTTCTAAGAGCAGAAATAAAAATTCCTTGGGGATAATCATTCTTTAGCTCATCAAGCTCACTTTGAGACAAATCATCAATCTTATTAAAAACTAACAGAGTGGGCTTAGAGGTAAGATTTAATTCTTTTAAGATGGAATTTACTGATTTCATAAGGCGGGTAATATCCGGACTTGCCGCGTCAATAATATGGATAAGAAGGTCGGCATAATTCAACTCTTCAAGAGTAGCCTTAAAAGCCTCAATCAAACTATGTGGTAACTTATAAAGAAAGCCTACGGTATCAGTAAGAATAATTCTTAAGTTATTATGCAAGACAAGGACGTGGCTGACTGTATCTAAAGTAGTAAATAAATCAGAAGAGGTTTTTTCTCCGCTTTCCGTTAGGGCATTAAAAAGAGTAGATTTACCGGCATTGGTATACCCAACCAAAGAGCATATACCTATCTTCTTTTTTTCTCGTTTTTTTCGCATCGTTTCCCGATGATGCCTTAGCTCTTCTAAATCTTTTTTCAGGCGGATTATGTGTTCAGAAATCCTGCGCCGGTCAACTTCTAACTTTTTTTCTCCCGGCCCCCTTGTGCCGATTCCTCCTCCTAAGCGGGAAAGCATAATCCCTTGTCCTTTAAGTCGGGGCAAGAGGTATTCCAATTGAGCCAGTTCTACTTGCAGGCTTCCTTCTTGAGTATGGGCATGGCGGCTAAAAATATCCAGAATGAGTTGAGTGCGGTCGATTGTTTTTACCCCAAAAATATCCTCTAAGTTCGCTGCTTGAGTGAATCTTAAATTATTGTTGAAGATTACTACATTTATATTTTTTTCTTTAACCGCGGAGGCCAGCTCTTCTACTTTTCCCTTCCCTATATAAAGAGAAGGAGATAGCGTTTTTCTTTTAACAAATACTAAATCTTCTACGTCAATCCCAGTAGAAAGAACTAAATTCTTAAATTCCTCGGCAAGAATTTCTTTGGGCCAATGTTCCTTCTCGCGTTCCACTTCCACCATCACCAATAAAGCTCTTTCTCTTTCAGTAGTTTTGTACATATCCGTTAAGGTAATATTGACACGCTTTAAAAACCGATTGCACCGATATACTAATAGAAAACAATCTTTGTAATCTTTTAATA
>JAHJHM010000205.1 GCA_018823915.1 Candidatus Omnitrophota bacterium | reverse complement strand
GCGGTCGTCACCGCGACTAGTGATATGATAAATACAGTTTTCAGCTTGCAAGCGGTATGGCCGAGACATAAGCGGATATTAGCATTTATCTGCGGTTTTGTCAAATCTTTTCACGTTTCAAGGTCTGACCCTTATTACCCTTTTATGACGCCTTGTCATACTAACAAGCGCAAAAAGGGGAAACTGAAAAGGTACTATTACTATCGCTGTACAAGTACTTTCAAAAAAGACTGGCATAACTGCGCAATAAGACAAGTGAACGCTAACCGTTTAGAAAATTATATCTTCGATAATTTGGATAGAATTTCACTTGATAAGCATTATCTCGATAGTTTGATATTCCGCCTTAATTCTCCGGTGGCGGGTGACCGCATAGGACTCGAACCATCTAAAGTATGCTCCGAGTCCCCGACAATTTCCTCGGAAATTGTCTCGCAAACCCTCCGGCGCCTGACAAAATCCCTTGTTCAAAAAAGGGGCATTGAAAAAAATCTTTTCATCAAAAAATTCATAAAATCCATTATTTATTCAACAAATTCCATTCAAGTAAATCTTTTTTCTCCCCCCCGCGAAAAAGAAAAAACCGGCGCTGAAAGCGCCGGAAAAATAGTTTGTAATGAAGACATGGCTCCCCGGGTAGGGCTCGAACCTACGACCTATTGGTTACAGCTACCTCCAAGTTTCCTTAAAGACTGGACTATCTCTTTCCCGTCCTGACATTGGTATATTGTCAGGAGACGGGACTGGGCGCTTCCCTCAACGTAATGTTGAAGTACTTCCTTACGGAATAGTCTCTGCACCTTCCCACCTGAGGCGGGCTTGGCTCAGGATTACCATATGGCTCGACAAGCTCACCACTTAGGCTTCCCTGAATTCACCCAGTTTTCATCTTGATGTTTCCATCAAGAGCTGCCTTCTGACAGCCAACCGCTCTACCATTGAGCTACCGGGGAAACATAATACATTTACAAGTAATTTATACTGGTTAACAGCCCCAGCCATTATCGCCATATAGAGATCTCGCCTTCGACGAGTAACTGGTCAACCTTTGGCTGAACCGGGGAAACAAATTGTCAAAGAAAAAGTTTCTTAATTATAACCCATTTATTTTACCGCGTCAAGACACTGCTCTTTTCTCTAATAAGGCTCTACCCAAAGTTGCTGAATCGATGTATTCGATTTGAGTTCCTAAAGGTACTCCCATAGCGATACGGTAAATTTTTGCTTTGCAGAGAGATAGTTTCTGAATCAAAAACTGCGCCGTTAATTCTCCATCATTATCGGGATCAGTAGAAATTATTACTTCTTTAATTTCTCCACTCCCTAAGCGAGTGATTAACTTTCTTATATTTAAATCTTCTTCATTTACTCCCTCTAGAGGAGAAATTGACCCTAAAAGGACGTAGTATAAACCCCTATACTGGGAGGTCTTCTCTATGGCTAAAACATCCTTTGGTTCTTCTACAATACAAATTACACCCTTATCTCTCTTGGGGTCAACACATACCGAACAAACATCCCCGGTTGAAAAGTTATTACAAAGTTTACATGGTTTTATGCAATGGCAGACTTCTTCAATATTTCGCGATAATTCTTTTGTCTCTTCGGGCTTCATTTTCAAAATATAAAAAGCCATTCTCTCAGCGCTCCTACGGCCTACTCCTGGAAAACGAGATAAACTCCTCACTAAATCATTAAAAATCTTGGGAAAGCTCATAATTATAGTAAATATTCACTGAACACCATCTAAATTCTTTTGAATATCCAGTGAATATTCAGTGCAAAATGCAAATTGTAAATTGTAAAAGTCAAAATTAAATAATCACACGCAAAACTCATCTCTCTTACCTTTGCATTTTTCACTTTGCAGTTTGCAATTTGCAATAGAATGTACTTTACTGACTACTCAACAGGGTGGTCTGTTGACCTACTTAATCTTCCGCGTGGATGCTTCCTCTGAAGGTATCTATTAGGCCGTCGATAAACTCGTTGTCTTGATCTAATTCCTGGAAATTGTCTTCTGCTTCAGTATTATTTACTGCTTCTTGCTTAAAACTATTTTGAGAAATGGCCGGTATGCCTTCGACAAAGATAAATTTTATCCCTATTTTTTTATTCATAAATTTAGAAACAGCATCTTCAATAACCTTTAAATTTTTACTATCTTCTACAATCTCCTTATGAAAATAATCTTTCTTGGAATAGGCAATCTTTACTAAGCTGTCTTGAGAGGAAAAAGGCTGAGCAAAAAGAAGGTGAGAAGCGATGGCTGCCCTACTTTTTTGAATGTAGGCAATAATTTCCCGCCATTTTAGTTTTAACCCATCTACCGATATGTTATCATCTGGAAGTTCTTGGCTCTCATCCATATCTCCGCCATCATCAACGTTAACAGAAGATTCCTCTTCCAGTTCAAAATCAGCCATCTCTAAATCAAAATCATTCTTTAGCTGTGCTGATGATTGTATGGTTTTTTCCTCCGATTCAGCAATTTGACCGACTGCTTTTAATTCGCTATTTTTCCTGCCTGCTTCATTATTTTTTTTCTCAGACGGCGCGCTTTTTTCTTTTTCCTGGTAAGAAAATTTTATTACCGCTAACTCTAAGGGAATTCTAACGGTGTTTAATTTGCCGGATAAATCTTTTGCTTCAATGAGTAAATCTATAATTTTTAAAACTTCAGAAGCAGAAATGAGCTCTGCTATTTTAAGAATAAAATCTTTACTCTCGCAAGATATATCGATGAGTTCTCCAAAGCCTTTTACACTCACCTTAGCTAGGAGAAGATTTCTTAAATGCTCCAATAAAGCATTAAGAAATATTCCTAAGTCTTTACCGCCCTTTACTATTTTATCTATAATCTCCAAAGAAGCTGATAAATCTTTTTCTACCAACGCCTTTAATGTTGAATTTAACACTTCCTCATCAATTATCCCCAAAAAAGAAAGGATATCTTCTACGGGCTTTTTCTCTAAGATTACGGGAGCAATTTGGTCGAGTAAAGATTCGGCATCACGAATACTTCCTTCTCCAGCGCGGGCAATGGCATAAAGAAGGCTATCTTGAATTTCTAACCCTTCCGCCTCTACTATTTTTTTTAATTTCTCTACAATTTTTTCTAAAGGTAAGAGGTTAAACTGAAATTTCTGACAACGGGATAAAATTGTAGGTAAAACTTTATGAGGATGAGTGGTGGCAAAAATAAACTTTACGTGACGAGGCGGCTCTTCGAGGGTTTTAAGCAGGGCATTAAATGCCTCTTGAGTCAACATATGAACTTCATCAATAATATAAATCTTGTAGCGGGCGCCGGCGGTAGATAACTTTACATTCTCTCTCAATGTCCGTATTTCATCAATTCCCCTATTAGAAGCGCCATCGATTTCAATAATATCTAAGGATGTCCCTCGAATAATCTCCAGGCAATTTGGGCACTTACCGCAGGGATTTATCGTAGGGCCTTGCGAACAATTAAGGGATTTGGCTAGAATTCTCGCTAAAGAAGTCTTTCCTGTCCCTCGTGGGCCGCTAAAAAGATAAGCATGGTGGATGCGATTCTTTAAGATAGCATTCCTTAAAGAAACAACTACGTGTCCTTGGCCTATTACTTCATCAAAATTTTGCGGCCGATATTTTAAAGCAAAAGCTAAGTATTCCATAATGTTCTATAAACAATTCAGTCTGTTTTTATCTCAGTTTTCCTTCCGCATCTATCACAAGTAGTATATCGCGCGGCAAAAATAGGAGAAATTTGCAATACCTTACCGCAAGAACAGGAAAAGCTTTCCCAACCTTTACCTTTTCTAACGTATACTCCCGATTCTGCACCCTGAGCAAATCTTTTTTCTTTATCACTTTTCTGAATAATAGCCGCGCCTGATGCCGCGGTAACAGTTTCAACCTTAGCGAGAGGAATTTCAAGCTTACGCGCGCAGCGAGGGCAGGATATCGCCTGCTTTTTAAAATCAGGGGGGACTTTAATTCTAAGCCCGCAAAGGCATATTAAGAACGCGTAATTATTCACTGCTCTCATTAAATCTCCAATCTCTCTCGTTTTTTCTTTTATACTCTGTTTTTTATCTTGTTCAACGAATGGCTTTCGTATAGGAACGTCCTTAGAATCTTCCAAGGCTGATGGAGGCATAATATCTGAAGTTTTCCCTTTAACGCGGGAAAAAGCTTCTAGATAGTTGATGTAATTTACTCCCTGGGCCATACTCCTTAAAATTTTAATTCTTTCCTTTATGGGAGGGTGAGTGCTAAAAAGATTTAACTTTTCTAATCCCCTCTTCTTTAAGGGATTAGCTATATACATGGGAGCAGTAATTTTATTAGCCGATGTCAAATCAAAATTGGCATTAGAAATTTTCTCCAAAGCGGAAGCCAACCCTTGGGGATACCTATCCAATCTTACTGCCGAAGCATCAGCTAGATACTCTCTTCTTCTTGATAAAGAAAAGTAGAACAAGCGAGCTAATATAGGAGCTAATACAGCAAGTACAATAGCCGCCAACATCATAATCACCTGGGCTTGCCCTCCACCTTGAGAAGAGGATCGATATCTTCTTGATGAGCGGCCGGAAGAATACCACATGCTTCTTAAAAATACCTCCGAAAGCAGCACTATGCTTCCCAGCATTATCCCGGCAAATGTCACGTATAAAACATCTCTATTTATTATATGCGACATCTCATGAGCAACCACTCCCTGGAGTTCATCTCTATTTAATCGGGAAAGTAACCCCGCGGTTACAGCGATAGCGCTTTTTTGAGGACTTCTTCCCGTAGCAAAAGCATTAAGGGCAGGTTCATCAATTATGTATATCTTTGGCATCGCCTCAAGGCTCGCCGCTATTTTCATCTCTTCCACAACATTAAAAAGCTGGGGACAAACATCGCGAGAAACTTCCTTGGCTTTACTGGAAAAAAGTAATATAGAATCTCCCGAACAATAACTTACAAGAGACAAAACAACCCACACGCATAAAGCAAAAAAAATACCGCCTATTCCGCCGTCAGGAGAAAACCAAACCGCGCCAATGAGGTAGCCTAATGAAATAAGGCAAATTCCCATACCTATAAAAATAATCCATGATTTCCTCTTGTTTTCCCGGATTAACTCCCACATAGCTTATGAAAAATTTACCTTTGGCGCCTCTCTTTCTTTTTTTTCCTCTATTACAAAAAATTCTTCTTCTTTAAAGTTGAACATTTGAGCAACGATATTTGAAGGAAACATCTGTATTTTATTATTAAAAAAAAGAGTCTGGTCATTGTAAGCTTGCCGGGCGAAGGCTATTTTATTTTCTGTTGATGTTAATTCTTCCTGCAGGACCAAAAAGTTTTGATTTGCTTTAAGATCAGGATAATTTTCCACCACAAGAAAAAATTTACTTAGAGTCTCCCCCAAAGCGCCCTCGGCTTTAGATTTTTCACCAATCCCTTGCGCCCCCATTGCCTGGCTTCTCGCTTTTGTAATATTTTCTAGGGTTTCTCTTTCATGCTGCATGTATCCCTTTGCTGTCTCTATTAAATTCGGAATAAGATCATATCTTCTTTTTAGCTGAACATCAATCTGCGACCAGGCATTCTTTACTTGATTCCTTAAACGAATAAGCGAATTGTACATCCCTGCTAAATTAAACACTACCAAAACAAGAAGTACCAATAATACCGCTATAACTATCATTTTTCCCCTCCTTTTTTATCGGATGTTATTAAATTTACCAAACATATCTTTGAGCATGGTAAGAATTTTATCGCTTTTATCTAAACTTCCCATTTCAATTATCTCATCCAGCTCTCCCCGGTCAAACCAAATACCATCATTAGAGCGGCACTTATCCACAAGGATACCCTCATACCCTTGCGGGCACAGGCGGGCACAAGTAGACCCTCCTGATACCTTTGAAGGAGGGGTCTTATCCACAAGGACTCCTTTCTCCTTGCCGTATAAAACCTTTTCCATCTTTTTTAAACATATTGGACATTTTCTCCTAACTTCCGCGGTTTTCGTATTTACCTCAAAAGAATTCAACACTATGTCTTTTTCTCTAGCAT
Source organism: Candidatus Omnitrophota bacterium (assembly GCA_018823915.1). Lineage (GTDB taxonomy): Bacteria > Omnitrophota > Gorgyraeia > Duberdicusellales > 4484-171 > JAHJHM01. Next base: position 2,170 of record JAHJHM010000205.1, on the reverse strand, counting down.
CCTCTAGCAAAAGCTCAAGTTCTCCCGCATCAAGCCATATACCTCCACACACTAAACAATGGTCTATTTCTATTTCGTTAAGTTCCAAGACGATCATCGGCTCCTTACACACCGGACAATTCATTTATCTTACCTCCTCAATAAAAAGAAAAGAAAAGCCAAATATCCTAAAAACATAACTAACCCTTCCTTACGAGTTATTTTATACTTTGTTCTCATTACTGTAAAGAGAAGAATACTAAATAAAAACAAGACAGGAAACTCAAATTTTAAAACCGAGGACGCGACACTAATCGGCCGGATTAAAGCTACTATTCCCAAAATGAATAAAATATTAAAAATATTACTTCCTACCACATTCCCCACACTTATACTGGGAATTTTTTTAAGGGAAGCAGTCAAAGAGGCGACTAATTCCGGTAAAGATGTGCCAATGGCAAATACAGTGATACTAACAATCCAGGGGCTTATGCCAAAAATTCTTGCTAATTTTACCCCTCCTCTTACCATCAAATCTGCTCCTAAAATAATCCCCAATAAGGAAAACAAAATTATAGTGATAATTAAAAAAAGCGAGTTTGAATTCTGGAGACTTTTGTTTAATTTAAAATTTTGCGCCTCTTTATCATCAAATGATTTCTTTGCTCCTTTGTAAGAAATAAAACAAAAAAATAGAAAAGAGAGAATAAAAATTAAACCATCAAGACGGCTAAGCAGTAAATCTAAACTTAAAACATAAAGTAAAATAGGGGAGAAAATCATTATTGGCAGTTCTCTTTTGAAGATGCTCTTATTTACGGTTAATGGCGTAAGAAAAGCGCACAATCCCAAAATTAAACCGATATTGGCAATATTGCTGCCGATAACAGTTCCTAATGCAACTGCCTTTTGATTTTTTATTGCCGCCATTATCCCCACTCCTGCCTCAGGAGCAGAAGTGCCAAAAGCAACTAATACCAGACCAATGAATAAGGGGGTTAGTTTCAGGAGAAAAGAAATCTTTACACAACTCTGAATAAGCCAATTAGCACTTAAAACTAAAAGAAAAAGTCCAACAATAAATAATGAAAAACTTCCTGTTATCTCCATCTTATACTTATCAACGAAATGGCGAGATCTCGCCATTTTTTGCGAAGCAAAAAATGGGTAGTCGTGGACGTCGGGCGAACCCTACAACCCGTTGAAATCACGCTACTTGTGAAGACCTACCGCACGCGTAGCATGAACTCTCTAATATCCTTGGACGAATCTATCGACACTACCCTGCCATATAAAAACGGTATTTTATCAAAACACCGGATAAAATACCAAGCACACTCTACTGTTTTTCTAAATCAATAAGGCCGGAGACATAAGGCCCAATCTCTTGTTCAGAAGACCAAGTAGAAACAGGCACCCAGAAATGTTCTAAGGTTGATCCGGATTCTCGAAAAGCCTGACGTATCTTTTGCTCTTCTTCTGGAACCAACTTCCAAGCCGAAACGAATTCATAAAATACGTTAGCTTGATTTTTGTTTTGCTGTTGAAGAGCAAATCTTAACTCAGCGGCATTCGAGGCAATTTTCTTGCCATTTGCGAAAAAATTACGGGAATTATATGCTTCAGCAAATCCATATGCAATCTCAATATAAATTCTTTGGTCTGGACGCAAAATTTCTTTTGGAATAGCAATATTGAAAGTCTTGCCTGCATCATTTGTGACAATTAATTTCCCATCTTCAACCAGTAATGAAGAAATAAAAACTCTCTGAACATCATGGTCGCGTGTTTCATCAAAAATAGTTTTATAAACTTCCTTTTCCCAAACCTTGCTATTCGTCCTATGATCCCAGGCTTCAACAACCCCACGTTCGAAATCAATATTTAGCGCATAAAATACGATACCTTGGTAAGCAACAGGAGTGATTTTGGGCTCCGGTGGCGATTCTGCATCTACTATTCCTGCGAGAAACAAATTTAAAACTACTAAAGTAAGGATCGAATATAAAAGTTTTTTCATGTCTATCTCCAGTCTTCAGGGTTCGACTGAGCGTAAATATTCAGTGAACCACGTCTGTTTTTTCTGAATATTCAGTGCAAAATGCAAATTGAAAATTGCATACCCTAACGGGCACAAGCAAGTTAAAATTATTTATTTTTCTTTGCCGTAATTACTAATTTTGCAATAATC
>JAHJHM010000204.1 GCA_018823915.1 Candidatus Omnitrophota bacterium | reverse complement strand
TGTATCGTTATTTTTTAAGAAATTTCATAAAGAATATGATATCATTTTTTGCAGGAATTTCTCTGATTGAGAAAACAGTAGAAATTAATAATCTTTGCTTTTACCGAAAATTTGACGACTTTTCTAAAGATTTTGGAGATGCCAAAGGATTATATAACATCAGTGGCAGAATTCACAATTGGGCTGTAGGAAATATTAGTTTATTTTTCGAGGAAATAGATAATCGTAAAATTTGTATCTTATCTAACTTTATAATAAGGATCCCTTTTCGGGGTGCAGGGATAGCTTCTCAATTACTGGAAAAAACATTATATTTATGTAGCAAAATTAACGTGGATGAAATAAAGATAGTTTTGTCTAAAGGAGATGAGATATCCCACAACCTTTTTTTTAAATTAGGGTTTGAAATAATTTAACCTTAAGCAATATGGTATTTTTTAAAAGATTTAAACTTCCTTTCGTAAATATTCCTCGTTTGTTAGAATTTTCCTTTTTTTACAGGAAACAGATAGTTACTTTATTTCTATTAAGCCTGTTTTCTTCCGCCTTCTTTTTAATCGGGCCTTATCTTTCTAAGCTGTTTATGGATGAGGCGTTTATCGGCAGAAACCTTAAGAAGTTTTTAAATCTCTCTTATTTGGGGGTAGTTATATTTATTTTTAGCACAGCGATTAGAGTTTTCGGCGATATTGTAAGAAATAGGATAGCAATAAAATTAAGGCTTAGCTTAACCAGCAAGTTTATACGAAAGTTTTATTCTCTTGATATGTCTTTTTTTCAGTCTAAATCTGTGGGGGAAAATATTTATCGGCTCTCAGGGATAGAAGGGATTGCCGGTTTTATTCTTGAGCAATGCCCTTCGCTTTTAGTTGATATTGTAAAACTACCTATTATTTTAGGGGTTTCTTTATGGCTTAATATTCATATGACGATATTTTTAATTGTGTTAAGCCCGCTATTTTTACTTCGCAGCGTATACCTACAGAAAAAATTGCGGCCTATTTATGAACAGATGTGGGAGACTAGCGCTTTGATTTCTAAGAAGGTTCATGAGGCTTTTTCCAGAATTTTGCTTGTTAAGGCTTTTGGTCTAGAGTCTTATCAGAGACATGTTTATATAAAGTATTTGATAGAAAATATACGCTTGAGGTTGAAGAGTTTCCGTTGGGGGTTGGTTAATTCGGTAACTTCTTCATTTTTATCCAAAGCCATATACGGAGCAATAGCTCTCTACGGCGGTTGGCTGATAATTAAGGGCCGATTAACTATAGGCAGCTATACGGCAGTAATTCTTTATCTTACCCAGCTTGGAGGGCTTCTGGAATCATTCACTCATAAATTTGAATATTTTATGCAGCAGGCAGTGTCTTTTGAGAAATTCTTTGAAATTATGGAGTTAGAACCTAAGATAAAAGATACTCCTGGGGCAAAAAGCTTAACTTCTATAAAAGGAGAAATTAAATTTAACAATGTCTATTTTGGCTATCAACCAAACAAACCAATTTTTAAAGGGATTAATTTTGCTATACCTCCCTTTTCCTGGGTAGCTATAGCAGGTTCTTCTGGCTGCGGCAAGACAACCTTGGCTAATTTAATTCTCAGGCTTTATGACCCGCAAGAGGGGAGGATATTTTTAGACGGGCTGGATTTAAAGGACATAAAATTAAAATCATTAAGAGAAAATATAGCTATTGTTACCCAGCAGCCTCTTTTGTTCGACCTTTCCATAAAAGAGAATATCGGCTATGGCATAAGGGGCATTAGCCAGGAGAGGGTTGAACAGGCAGCAAGAATTGCTGCTGTTTCCGATTTTATTAATCAATTACCACAAGGTTACGATACTCTTATTGGTGAAGATGCATGCTGTTTATCCGGAGGGCTTAAGCAGAGAATTGCCCTTGCCAGAGCAGTATCAAGAAACCCAGACCTTCTTGTTCTTGATGAAGCCACTTCTTCTGTAGATTCACTTACTGAGGAGAAGATATTTAAGGCTTTGAGGCAAAAAAGGCAAGGGTTATCTACAATAATTATTTCCCACCGGTTATTTTCAGTAAGAGAAGCTGATAGAATATATTTTTTAACCAAAGAGGGGATAATAGAAGAAGGTAAGCACTCCCAACTTTTAAAAGCGAGCCAAGCGTATAGGGATTTTTTCAATAATCAGATGGAAACCAAAAATGAAGATAAAATCTCCCTTAGTGCATAGAAAAGAAGTAAAGCCTTTATGCGAGGCCGGGGCTGATGAATTATTTTGCGGGATTGAGCCTTTTACTTGGCGCAGAATATACAAAGATTTTTCCATAAACCAGCGCTCAAGTGGAGCAAATTTTGCTAAATTAGCTGATTTAGAAAAAGCTATATCTTGCGCTCACAAGTTTAAGACAAAAGTTCATGTGGCAGTAAACGCTTTTTTCTATTTACAAGAGCAGTACAAAGTAGCAGAAAGAATTATCAAGGATGTATTAAGTGTGGGGGCTGACGGAATAATCTTAGCCGATCCCGCCTTGCTTACAATGCTGGATAAAAAACTGTTGAAAAACAAAGATATTGTTATCGGCTGTGATGCGACTATTTTTAATAGCGCGGCAGTTAAATTTTATAAAAAATTAGGAGCAACGAGAATAGTTTTTCCCCGGGCAATGACTGTAAAAGAAATACAGGCAGTGGTTGTATCCCGGAGCTCTGTAGAATATGAGGTATTTATTATCCATGATCTCTGTTTTTTCGTTGATGGTTTTTGCGCCTATTGTAAAGAGCAAGCCGGCAGCATGAAAAAGGAAGGCCGGCCAAGGAAGGGAATATATTTTTTTACTGCTACCCGTCCGCCTACCCGCGGCTTTGGAGGAGGCTGCCGCAGCCGCTTTATGCAACAAAGGATATCTTTAAAAAACGATAGGCAAATCGGCGCGATAAAACCATTTTCCTTTTGGGGTAAGAAACATATTCAGGGTTGTGGTGCCTGCAGCATGTATGACTTTAAAAAGATGGGTATAGCCAGCCTTAAAGTTTTAGACCGAAATTTACCTACAGAGGCCAAGGCGCAAGCCACCAGGTTTATTAGAGAGTGCCTTGATTTATTGAAGGGTAATAATATTTCCAGAAAGGATTATATAGAAAAATGTAAGTATTTGTTTAAAAAGACATTTAAGATAAAGTGTAGTCAATACGATTGTTATTATCCCTAGGTGTATTTATGGAAAAAGCAATCCACATAACCAATCTTAAAAATTTAAGGTATTTTCGCGAAAATCAGTATCAACGGATTTACTGGGGGGTAGAATTTTGTCAGAATCTCATTCCAACCTTATCCGATACCCAGGAAGTTTTAAGATTCGCGAGAAAAAATAGCTTAGGGTTTACCTTTGTTACTCCTTTTGCTGCTGAAGCAGGGCTGGGGAAATTAAAGCAACTTTTTCATTGGTTTAGAAAGAAAAAAGAATCTCCCGAGGTGGTAGTGAATGATTGGGGTATATTAGAGTATCTGCATAGTGAATTCGAAGACTATTTTAAGTTAACTTTAGGAAGGCTTTTGGTGCGGCAGCAGAGAGATCCGGCAATGAAAAAAGTAGTGGAGAAACAATTACCCTTTCCGGTTAAATGTAAGGATGGAAAAATACGGATAATTGTACATAACCCTCCGGGTAAGCGGTATCGGGAAGGAATGAAAGATTCATGTATAAATTCAGCTTTATTGGGAGATTTCTTAGCTAAATTGGGCATACAGAGGGTAGAATTAAATAATCTTATTCAGGGGTTAAATTTTAAAGATTGCAGATTCAAGCTATCTTTGTATACGCCTTATGTTTATATTTCCACAAGCCGTTTTTGCCCGATGGGGAGCAAGCGTCAGAAGGTATATCGTATCAATGTTTGTCATAGAGAATGTCAGAAGTATTATGATATATTACGAAATAAGGCTATCGGCAAACTTATATACAAAAGAGGCAACACTACATTTTATAAGAATCCTGTAGATATTAAGAAGGCAAAAACAGAAGAAATAGAAAGAGTAGTTTTTCAGCCAGAGATTCCTTTTTAGGCGCTGTTGCATACTACCCAACAGGGTGTCTGCTGGACTACCCAACAGGGTGTCCTGCTGGGATAGCACCAGCGCTTGATTACACAGATTAATAAAAGATTACAAAGATTGTTTTCTATTAATATATCGGTGTAATCGGTTTTTAATCCCTGCCTGCCGGCAGGGCTGCAATCAGGGATTGCTGCATTTTGCAACAGTCCCATAAAATCTCTTTAGTGTTAGTAAAGTGTGAGCTTTGTCCTAAGGCCTGCTGTTTAGAGGAAAATCAACGGGGAAACTGCCGTATAAGAATAAATATCCAAGGGTCGCTGCGCAGTTTAACTTACGGACACCCCTGCAGTATCCACATTGACCCCATTGAGAAAAAGCCTCTTTTTCATTTTTATCCCTCATCATCCATTCTTTCTTTGGCTACCGCCGGCTGCAATCTACATTGTAAGAATTGTCAAAACTGGGAGATTTCCCAAAGTAATCCTGAAGACATCCCTTCTTATGATTTAAGCCCTCAAAGTATCGTTGACCTTACAATAAGAGAGAACTGTTCGATGATCGCCTATACCTACACTGAACCTTTAGCTTTTTATGAGTACACTTTGGATATTTCGATTTTAGCCCGCAAGGACTTTTTAAAAAATGTCTTAGTTACTGCCGGATATTTAAATAAACAGCCTCTAAGAAAACTTTACAAGGTAACTGACGCGGCAAATATAGACCTTAAATTTTTTGATGACGCGATGTATAGAAAAATTACTACCGGCAGCTTAAAGCCTGTCCTTGATGCTTTGGTTTTAGCTAAAGAAATGAATGTGTGGCTTGAGATAACCCATTTAATTATCCCTACGCTAAATGATGATCTTTCTCTTATAAAAAAGATGTGTGTGTGGATAAAGAGTAATTTAGGCAAAGATACCCCAGTACACTTCTCCCGTTTCCATCCGCACTATCTGCTAAAAAATTTACCTCCTACTCCCGTTTCTACTTTAAGAAAAGCGCAGGAGGTGGCAAAAGAAGTAGGGATAAACTATGTTTATATAGGGAATGTCTGGGGGGATGAAGGAGAATTTACCTATTGCCCTTATGATGGTAAAATTCTCATAAAAAGAGTGGGCTACACTATTTTAGAGAATAATATAGAAGAGGGGAAGTGTAAATTTTGCAGTAAACCTATTGCTGGAAGGTGGAAATGAAATCAGGCCAAAGACCAGAAGAAAACATTTCACGCTATTTTGAAAAGAGGATTAGCCGGCGCAGATTTCTTGGACTTTGCGCAAAGGCAATTTCAGCCGGCCTATTATTTTGGCTGCTTCCGGTAAACCCCGTCCCCCGCACTAAAACACGTGGTTTTACGGGGGGCGGGGTAAAATTTTCTCCGAGGGAGGATATCTCAGATAAGACCCCTCCTTCAAAGGTATTAGGAGGGTCTACTTGTACCCGCCTGTGCCCGTTAGGGTATGAGGGTATCCCTATGGACAGATTTTCTTTAGGGCTTAAGCCTTTCAGGAGAAGCCATCTTTACAGAAAGCATAATTTAGCCGGATAACTTCCAGAAGCATAGAAGTATACAGTTAGAAGGATAAGGATGAGGAAAGTAATACTTTTATTATTTTTTGCCTTAGGATTTTTTTCTCTTTTTTCCCAGACTCTTATTATTAGAGAATTCATTATTTCCTTTGGAGGAAATGAATTAGGGATTAGTTTATTTTATTTTTTCTGGTTTTTCTGGGTAGGCATAGGAGCTTTATTAGTTTTAACTTTTTTAGGCAAATTTTTATCCAAACATTTCCTAAAACTCCTCTTTTTTTACCCCTTGCTTTCATTTTTAGAGATAATCCTTTTCATTAATTTAAGAAGTTTAGCCGGCGTGCCCGCGTGGGAATTTTTTACCTTAGAGAGAATTTTTGTTTATCTTTTCTTTTTAACCTCTTTTACCTCTCTTTTTACCGGGATAATTTTTACTCAAGGGGTATTGTGGATAAAAAAAATTAAAGAGGATAGCGCATCTTCAATTATCTCTTCTTCTTATATATTTGAGGCTCTGGGTTCTTTTTTCTCCGGCTGCTTAATTACTTATTTAATTACTAAACTCAGTCCTCCTTTAGTTATTCTTACCATGGGGAGTTTAATTTTTACATTTGTTGCCATTGTAGTGAGTCTTTCTTTTAAGGATAAGACCCATCCGTTAAAGGTATCAGGAGGGTCTACTTGTACCCGCCTGTGCCCGTTAGGGTATGAGGGTATCCCCATGGATAAGACGGCTATTTTTTTAAATTCAATTCTTTTTATTATCCTTCTAATTTTTAGCTTAAACCCTAAAGTCCTTATTAATTTTTCGCAAGCCTTGCGGCAGGAGAACCTTTTTCCTCAGGGAAAAATCATAAAGGAAGTTTATACTCCTTATCAGCATATCTTGTTGGGAAAATTACCTGATCAGACGGTAGTTTTTTCTAACGGTAAAATTTTAACTAGTATCCCTGAAGAAATAGATGCCGACAAAGTTGCCGCTCTTTTTATCTCCCAGAGTAATTTACCTCAAAGTGTTATTGTTTTTGGTTCAGGCGCTGAAAATTTAATAACTTCACTTTTAAAATTTCCAATAAAAAGTATAACCTATTGCCTGCAGGATAAGATTTATTATCAGGCAATTTATGAGAGCCTACCAGTCAAATTAAAAACAGCAATAAAAGAGAGGCGCCTTGAAGTTATTTTTCAATCTCCACGACTATTCTTAGGGGAATTTGGGAAAAAGTTTGATCTTGCCGTTATTTATACTTCTGATCCATCCAATTTGACAATAAACACATTTTTTACTAAAGAATTTTATTCGTTGGTAAAAGAAAATTTAACCGAAAGAGGTATTTTAGCTTCCCGATTAACCAGCGCGGAAAATTATATCGGCCAAGAATTAAAAAATTATGGCTCATCTTTGTACTATACTTTAGCCGAGGTATTCCCTAAAATTGTCATTACCCCGGGTGAGATAAGTTGGTTCTTTGCTGCAGGTAAAAATTCTCCCTTAACAGAAGAGGCTTCCATTTTGGAAGAACGGTTTAGTAAATTTGTTCCAACCAATTTTTCTTTTCCTCCCGCAGGGTTTAGTAGCCTTTTTCCTAAAAAACGAGTAGAGTTCATCAAAAAAATGTATATAGATAACCCTCTATTTAAAAATGGTAAACTCCTTAATCGTGATGCCCAACCGCTTACCTTTTTCCTTAATCTTTTAGTTCTTGCCCGCCATTCTTCATCTTTTCTGGTTAGATTTTTTAAGAATATTTTTTTGGCAGGCTTGGGCATTTTTTTTATTCCTCTTATCATTCTTTTTTTAGCAAGAACGCATTTTCTTATGAGGGTAGAAAGTGTGAAGAATAAGCGTCTTTTATTTAATGCTAAACTCTTTCAATTTCTTTCCGGGTTTTTAGGATTTTCCTTTCATCTTATTCTTATTTTTCTTTTTCAAAATAAGTTTGGCACAATTTTTTTGTCTCTCGGTCTGGTAAATTCCTTGTTTATGTTAGGGTTATGCGCGGGGGCATTAGCGGGGAAGCTCTTCATAAAAAAATTCTCTTCTCTAAAAGCCATCCTGGGAGTCCTCATTATTCAAGGATTGATTATCCTTATTGCCTATCCGCTTTTTACCCAAATTAACTTATCCATGGGGATATGCCCTCCTAATACCTTTGAAGGAGGGGCCTTATCCTCTGGCCATAACTTTTGCCTGTTTATTATTTTTTTCTTGGTTTCAGGGATTTTAACCGGAAGTTCCTATCCTCTTTCGGCCAAGGTGCTCCAGAATAATAAAATAACTCTACTAAATACCGCCGTATACTTAGAGTTTCTTGATCATTGGGGAGGCTCGGGAGCCGGCCTAATTACAGGATTGTTTATGATCCCTCTTTTAGGGATATTTAATACTCTCCTTATCCTTTTTTCCATTTGTTTTATTTTAATTATCTTCTTTGTCCTGGAAATAATACCGCCTAACTTTATAACAAGAGAGAGAATCTTTAAAGTGTCATCTTTCCCTTATATCCGCACATCGTATATTCTTTTAGCCGTATCTTTAATATTTATAATCAACTTTTATCTTCTTGAGAGAAAAAAAACTATTTATCAAGTTCCCCTTCAGGCTTTAGAGAAAAAGGGCTGCTTCCGGCAAGAGTCTCCTTTCCCTGCCTATGTGTGCGAGGCCAAAGAAGGTAAAACCTTTACTCTAGAATCAAGAAACTTTGCCCCTGGGATAAGAGGGTTCTCTGGAGGAATAAATCTTGCTATAAAGATAAGCCCCCAAGGTAAAATAGAAGAAATTAAAGTAATCGAACATAAGGAAAGCCCTTTCTATGTAGGAGGCATTGACAAATTTTTAGCTCAGTTCAAAGGCCGTTTCTTAAAAGAAAAATTTTCTCTTGGTAACAATGTGGAGGCAACAAGCGGAGCGACTATTACCTCTACAGCCATTATTGATATTGTAAATGAAGCTGCTCTTAAGGTAGAAGGTAAGCTAAAAGAAAAAAGAGCTCTTGCCCCCGCAAAAAAGGCCGAACAAAGAATTAATATCGGCCATTCTTCGGTATGCCTTATCTTTTTCACTATATTGGCAATTTTAATCTATATGTTTTTCCCCCATTATTTAGTTTTGAGAAGGATATACCTTTTTTTGGTGGTAATCTTTTTAGGGTTCATTTTCAACCTTACCTTTTCTTTTTTTCATCTGGCTAATTTCTTAACTTTTAACCTTTCAATTTTTAAATCCCCTCAGATGCTTATCTATTCTATCCCTTTAGTTTTAGGCTTACTTTTTGGGCAATTTTGGTGCGGTTGGCTGTGCCCTTTTGGCGCCCTGGGGGAAATTTTAGGAAACACACCTTTGTCTAGAAGAGTGTCTCCTCAAATAGATAAAAAGGCGCGCTATTTTAAGTATTTTTTCTTGGCAATGTTTATAATAATTGTGTGCATAAGGCGGGATGCTAATCTATTTAGACAGGAGCCGCTTTCGGTATTTTTCTTAAAACCTTTTGAAATCTTTAAGGATAAAATATTAACCATAGTTATTCTTTTTTTCTCTTTATTTTTCTTAAGATTCTGGTGCAGGTATTTTTGTATTTGCGGGGCATTCTTTTCCTTGTTTAATAAAATCGCCCTACTTAAGAAGTTTTTCCCAAAAAAATATAGAAATTGTCCGTTTGGAGTTAAAGGAGATTACGATATAGATTGCTTGCAGTGTAATCGTTGTATGAACCAAAATGAGCAAAGATAATTTTTTTAAATTCTCTTTCTTTTTTACTCTATTTCTTATACTGGGAGTATTTTATTCTAATATAAAAAGGCCGGCTTTAACTCATAGAGAAAAACCCAGCTTAACTTTACCAGATAGAAGCGAGACGCAAAAAGGCATCCAAGAGAAAATAGAAAAAAAGAGCGTGGATAAGAGTAAGATAAAACAACTTATCGAAGAAGGAAAACTTTCTGACAAGGAGGCTCTTTTTTATACGCCGATAAATTCTCAATAAAAACTAATGGATATCTCAGGAGATTTTAAATACGTGATTTTAGAAGCTCTAAAGGGGCAGGAAGGTTATCTTTCGGGAGAAGATTTAGCTAAAAAATTGGGCATAACCCGCCAGGCTCTATGGAAACACATTGCTAAATTACAAGAAAAAGGGTATGAGATTGCGGCTGTTCCCCACTTAGGATATCAGCTTATTTCTTGCCCGGATAAATTATACCCCTGGGAAATTCAGCATAAGTTGAGTACTAAATTTATGGGAAAAGATATTCATCATTACGAGATTATTCCTTCCACTCAAGATATTGCCGTAGACTTAGGGGTAAAGGGTTTTCCTGAAGGAACTTTGGTAGTAAGTGAACGCCAAACAAGAGGTAGAGGCCGCTTAAGAAGAAACTGGGTTTCACCTTACGGAGGAGTTTATTTTTCTTTACTGCTGCGCCCTGATTTTATGCCTCTTGAGCAGGTTTCCTGTATTACTCTTTTGGCCGGCTTAGGTTGTATTTATGGAATAAAGCGGAGTATAAATATCAGCGGTTTTTTAAAATGGCCCAATGATATTTTTTTAAACGGAAAAAAATTAGGAGGGATACTTTGTGAGGTAGATGCCGAAGCCGATAGGGTTAATTCTGTGGTTGTGGGAATAGGGATAAATGTAAACCCCGTTAGAGATAATGGGGGTTATTCTGTTGGAGATAAAATCTCTAACGGGGTAAATACCCTTGAAAAATTACCTCCCTATGCTACTTCTTTATTTAGGGAGACAGGTAAAAGAGTGAATAGGGTAGAATTGTTAAAGAAAATTTTAGAGGAGATAGAAAGACTTTATTTTTTATTAGAGAAAGAGGGATTTTCTTTGATTCGCCAGGAATGGCAGGAATTTTGCTTTTTGCGGGGAGAAAGAGTGAGAGTAAAAACATTAAATAGAGAGATAGAAGGCGAAGCAGCAGGGATTGATGAGAAGGGGCATTTGGTTTTAAAGACAGGCGCTGGCAGAATAGAGAAAATATCTGCCGGAGACGTGGAAAAGTTGGGATGAAGAATCTGAAAATACTTAGAAAAGGAGTTTTTGTTACTGGGACAGATACCGGGGTAGGAAAGACTATTGTTACAGGCCTCTTGGGCCGATTTCTTGATGAGAAAGGCTATAGGGTTATAACTCAAAAATGGATACAAACCGGCAGCAGAAATTTTCCTCACGATATTACTGAGCATTTAAAGTTAATGGGCAGAATTAGAGAGGACATAAGGGAGCACTTACCTTATATATCTTCCTATGTGTTAAAATTTGCCTCTTCTCCCCATTTAGCTGCCCGCTTAGAAAAAAGAAAAATCAGGGTAGATAAGATTAAAGCGGATTTCAAAGTTTTACAGGAGCAATTTGACTTTGTAATTGTGGAGGGAATAGGGGGAGTTTTGGTACCTTTTAACAAGAAGAGATTAGTGATAGATGTAGCCAGAGAGTTGAAAATGCCGGTAATAATAGTAGTTGGGAATAAATTGGGGGCGATTAACCACACTCTTTTGGCTATTGAAGCAGTAAGGAGAAGGGGGCTGGAAATAGTCGGGGTAATTTTTAATAATTTATCCAAGAAAGGGAATAAGATTATTTTAGAAGACAATCTTAAGATAATAAAGAAGATAAGTAAAGAAAAAGTATTGGGGAGCTTGCCTTATTCAAAAAACAAAGCCTTATTGTATCCAGCATTTAAGCCCGCTGGTAATAAAATCTTGAGGAATTTAATTTCTTCTTAAATTGATTAATTTTGTTAAAATAAGGAGGAGAAAATAATGGAGAACGAGATAAAATTTAAGGTAACAGAAGTTAAAAGAATATGCAGCTTATTGATTAAGCTGGGAGCAAAGCAGTGCCCTAAGGTAAGCGAGATAGATTATTCTTTTGATACCCCAGATGGGCAGTTTAGCCGTGGAGGCAAGCTTCTGCGCTTAAGAAAAAGAGAAAAAGAGACCGTTCTTACCTTTAAAGGACCGATAATTTCCTCAAGATTTAAAAAAAGGCAGGAGATAAATATAAAATTAGGAGATTTTAAAATAACTTCATGCCTACTTGAACAAATTGGTTTCGTCGGTCATTTTAACAAAGAGAAAATCCGCCAAGTATTTAAGTATAAGAATTTAGAAATATGTGTCGATAAACTTCCCTTCATAGGTTGTTATTTAGAAATTGAAGGAGGAGAAAAAGCTATAGTAGCTTTTATGAAGAAGCTTGATTTGGATATTAAAGATGCGATAAAAGAAAGCTATAACCAGTTATTTAATTTATTTTGTATTATTAATCAAGGCAGGCCGTGCATACCGGCAGGCAGGTCTGCCTGCCGGCGAGGCAGGCGCGGAAAACAATTTGGGAAGAAGTTAGAGTTTAGTTTTAGGTGCGAAAAAAAACTGCGCAACACGCTGTACGCTACACGCAGCGCGCCTCATATTAAAAAAAGAATAAAGGTATGTTGATTCTTATAACCTAAGAAAGAACCTAAATTCGTTATTGGAGAGAGGAAGCGATTAAGGCGGAGAGCACTTTTTTGCATTCTTCAAGAAATCTTTCTACTTCAGTTTTCGTTCTTTCTATTTCTTCTACAGTAATAGAAAGAAAATCTTCATAATCAGTATCGATTCTTTGTTCAAAACTCCGCGGTAAAGCTTTTGCCATATCAGAAGGAATAACGCCAGTTTTTACAAAGTGTTGCTGGAAAAGAGATATGACACCGCTGTGTTTGGAAGAATCTAATTTTTTAGTAGCCAGCATGGCCTTCGCTCCGTAAAAGGCAGCATAATAAAAACGATTAATAGCACTGTTCAACGATTTATTTTTAAATAAGATTTCGCCGTCCTTAAAACTTTCTTCTGCACGAGAGAGACGGTATAATGCAAGTTTTTTTATTTCTTCCCTCATAATTTAACCCCTTCTTTCTTAATATGTTGGATAAAAGGTGTAGAGAAGAATAGGGGATTGTTAAATAATTCTAGAGATATAATCCGGGGAGAGATGTAGACACCATAAGCTAAATTGACGTCAAAGGCTGTATCTATAATTTCCCTTTTTACTAAAGAATTATACTTTTTAACTACAATAAAAATATCAATATCTGAATCCGAGGAATCTGTACCTTTTGCTTTGGAACCAAATAATACTAAAGAAAAAAGTTTTCCTCCCAAAAAAGTCGTTATTGCCTTTTTAAATTCTTTGACAGCTAGATAGTCTTTATCCCTTAATTTCATATTTTCTTGCATAATGTAATTATAGCATTGTATTGTTAAAATCAAAAGTAAAAAATTTTTGCGAAGAAAAGGTTTTCAAAAAATAATAAATAGTTATAATAGAATAAAAGGCTGTTCGAAAAGCAAGCCTTCTTGAGAAATTAGTGTAATGTGTAGTATGAAATGTGTAGCGATAGTATTATATGGATAACATATTTCTAATTGAAGATCACGACGAAGCGTTAAAGGTTTGGAGAAAAGGAAACGTTAAGAGCCTTTCCTTGGTACATATCGATGCCCATATTGATTTTGGATATCAGCAGGCTTCGCCAATAGAAAAAATAGTTAATCAGGCAAAGAGCTTAAAAGATTTAAAAAGGAATTTGGAATATACTCTTTCTTTTATGCGGTATGAGAAGGATTTAGATAAACAGACTAATATTGGAAATTATATTTACCCGGCGATGGAAGAAGGAATAGTCCGCGATTTTTACTGGGTTGTGCCGGGAGGAATAAAAGAATTTAGACAGGCAGGAAAGTTCATTAAAAGTATGGTTAAAAGTTTTATTACTCAGGATAGTTACGCGCGGCATACGCAAAGTAACGCACAGTGTGTCGTACGTTCTAAGATTGCGGCCGCGTATTCTGCAGTAAAGAAAGGAATAGTAGCAATAGATTTTCGTAAGAGAAGATTTACTATTTGCGTACTAGAAAAGCTGCCGGTTTTAAGGCAGAAAATTTTACTGGATATCGATACTGATTTTTTAGTTATCGATGGTCTTGTAAATGCTAATAATACGGCAAAAATAGGGAAAAGAAAACCCTGGATTCTACCAAAGGATTTAGTAGAGAAATTGAAGAAAAAAATAAAACAGCCGAAAATTATTACTATAGCTTATTCTGTAAACGGCGGCTATACGCCAATGATATATAAACATTTAGGAGATGAGATAGCTTATAATTTCAGTCCTCAGGAGTTTAGGAAGCGCCGGGAGAAAGCTCAGAGAACAGCAAAACATTTCAACCTTTTTGTTTCTACCAAGAAAAAGGAGTATTATCAGAAAGCAATAACGCTAAACCCAACTTATAGAGCCGCGGATAATAATTATGGGCAGCTTTATTTATCGTTAAGAAAATTTTCTAAGGCCAGGGATGAATTTTTAAAAATCTTAAAGGTTGACCCTAAAAATCCTGCCTTACTTTGTGGTTTAGGTAATATTGCCTTAGCGAAAAGAGATTGGCCCAAAGCAAAAAAGTATTTTTCTTCTGTCTTGAAAAGGGGACAGACACCTTTTTTAGCAGATAAAAAAAGGTGTCTGTCCCCTTTTCTATTGGGGTTAGGGAGGGTAGAGTTTGGCTTGGGTAATTTTAAGAAAGCCAAGGAGCTATTGACTCGCTATCAAGCCATCGAGCCCTTAAGTCCGCATAGCTATTATCTTCTAGGGCGTATTTACGAGAAAGAAAAGAAATTTTCTCGCGCCGCCGGATTTTATAAAGACGCGAATAGGTTAGGTTACGGCGGTATAGAATTAATGTCGCGGCTGTTAACCGTTTCTTTTTCTCTTTTAGAAAAAGATGACATAGTTAGATATGTAGCCGCAAGATATAAAGATTTTAAGAAAGGATTTTTAAGAACAAAAAATTTGAGCCGGAAAAAGGGTAAAAAGATAAAAGGCTTGGATAATTTGCAGAGAAAGATGGGGATTTTAGAGAAAAAGTTAGACATAACCCCGCCGTTTTCCAAAATTTCCCGTGGAAATTTTGGCGGCGGCCCTACCCAGCAGGGTGTCCTGTTGGACTACGGGCAAATTTTGCCCGCTTCGCAGGCAAAATTTGGGTTAAATGCCAAATAAAAGAATAAAGATTCTTTTTATTATAACCTACCTTGAATTAGGGGGCGCCCAAAAACAACTGCTCTCTATATTGAAAACGTTATCACCTCACAAATATTCCTTAACTCTCTGCGCGGGAGGCAAAGGGTATTTGAAAAGTAAGTTTTTAAATCTCCCCTGGGTGAGGATAAAATTGTTTCCTTCCCTAGTAAGAGAGGTAAATCCATTCTTGGATTTAGCCGCTTTTTTAAAATTATTTTTCTTCATTAAAAAAAATAAATTTGATATTATCCATACTCATTCTCCCAAAGCCTCGATTTTAGGAAGATGGGCAGCATATTTGGCGGGAGTGAGAAATATTATCTATACTGTCCACGGATGGCCGTTTCATAAGTTTCTTAAGCCCCTCACTTATTATCTCTATCTTTTTCTTGAGAGGGTTACGGCAAAGATTACAAAAAAGATAATTGTTGTCTCCTATGCGGATTTAGCTCAGGCTTTAAGAAAAAAAATATGCCATCGGGATAAAGTTTCTCTTATTCATTACGGAGTAGAAATAGAGAAATTTGATAAGGTATATAAGGAAAGAGAAGGCAAAATTCCCTCTACGATTATTACTATTTCCTGCCTGAAACCACAAAAGGGTATTTTTTATTTTTTACAAACAGCAAAGGCATTATTGAAGGACAACCTTCAGCTAAATTTTATAATTGCCGGAGACGGTTATCTAAGAAAGCAGATTGAAAAAGAGATAAAATTGATGAAACTGGAAGATAATGTTAGGCTGGCAGGATGGGTTGATGACATAATCCCTCTTTTTAAGCAAGCTTCTATATTTGTCCTTACTTCTCTTTGGGAGGGGCTGCCTTTGTCTTTAATTGAAGCAGTAATCTCTGGAGTACCGGTAGTAGTTACTAATACCCAAGGTTTATTAGATATAGTAGGCCACGGCAAGCAGGGGATTGTGGTGAATGCGGGTAATCCCATAGAGACAGAGAGGGCTTGTAGGGAGATATTGAAAGATTATCAAAGATGGAGTAGAATTATACGAGCTAATCGGGACAGATTGGATTTATCTTACTGGTCTGATAAGCGAATGGTGAAAGAAGTGGAAAATATAATGGGGTCAGACCTTGAAATGTGAAATGGCCTCAAGCTAGGAGGATCGGTATTATTTCACATTTCAAGGTCTGACCCCTATACAAATGAGCTATTTTTTTCTTTTTCTATCTTCCTTTATTTTAGGGGCGGTTTTCCTCTTTATTCTGGGTAAAATTTCTTTAAAATTTAATCTCTTTGAGCCAAAGAGAAAGGTCCCTTATGCCGGCGGATTAGCCATTGCATTCTCTTTTGTTATTTGTTATGTACTTTTTAATTCTGGGAATCTAACTATACCACCTACTTTTTTATGGACGCTTATTTTTGCCTTTCTGTTACTGGTAATAGAATTCGTTGATGACTTAAGAGATTTTTCTCTAAAGTCAAGATTAGTCATACAAATAATTTTTGTGTTTTTGTTTCTTTTATACGGCAAAAAAATCCAGATTTATTTTTTCCCTTCCTGGTTAAATTACATCTTTTCTTTTTTCTGGATAATGGGGATTACCAATGCTTTTAATCTTATCGATATTGGGGATGGCTTATGCGCTGGAGTATCTTTAACCGCCAGTCTGTCTTTTTTGGCGGTTTCTTTGATAATAGGAAATCCGCTACTAAGCAGTTTATTCGCTTCACTAAGCGGGGCAATCTTTATTTTTCTTATTTTTAATCTGCCTCCGGCGAAAATTTTTATGGGCAATTCCGGCTGTCATTTTTTAGGTTTTTTATTTGCTGCCTTAAGCATGTATGGAGATTACGCAACCCTAGACAATCCTGTTTCCTTTATCGCGCCTATATTAATTTTGGCTTTTCCCATTATCGATACCACCTTTGTTGTATTTGCCCGCATGAAGCGAGGGATGATGCCTTTAAAAAAGAGCGATGACCACATATTCTTGCGATTATTAGCAACCGGAGTTAATATCAAAAAGGCCCTCTTTATTATTTATTTTGTCAGCTTGCTATGGGGATTAAGCGGGATCTTTATCGTTTTCGGTTTTAACCCGGTCTTTTTAATTACAGTAATTTTAGCCTGTCTCTTTACCTCAAAAATTATTTTCGAACTTGCGTAAATTTTGGTTCTTTCCTATTTGCCATAAACTCGGGGAATAACTTAAATTTTACGTTGAATTAAAAACTTGACTATATTACCAAAATAGAGTATACTCCAAATTAGTAGCACTAAAAGGGAGGAGACTGCATGAAAAAACTAACAAGAATACTTAATTTGAAACTGCCCCGAAATCAATCCGCTTTTTTGTGGGGAGCAAGAAAGACAGGTAAGACTACCTATTTGAAGGATAAATTTCCCAGTAGTTTAATATATGATTTTTTGAAAACAGATTTATTTTTGGAAGTTTCAAAGAATCCGGCGATTTTGCGCCAGCGGATACTTGCTCAGGATAATTCTGTCCTGCAGGAGCCGATAATACTTGATGAAGTGCAAAAAGTGCCTCAGGCGTTGGATGAAGTGCATTGGCTTATAGAAAATAAAGGCTTGCGGTTTGTGCTTTGTGGTTCAAGCGCGCGAAAACTAAAAAGAGGGCATGTAAATCTGTTAGGCGGCAGAGCGTGGCGGTTTGAACTTTTTCCGCTGGTAAGCCGGGAAATAGGAAAAATTGATTTGTTGAGGGTTTTAAATCACGGCCTAATACCCCAGCATTACCTGCAGAATAATCAAGATTGTCAAAAGTCCTTGCAAGCTTATGTGCAGGATTATTTGCGCGAAGAAGTTTTTGCTGAAGGCTTGACGCGTAATATCCCGGCATTTTCAAGATTTTTTGACGCCTTCGGATATACACATGCCGAATTGACAAATTATGTCAATATTGCCCGCGAATGCGGCGTTGATTCCAAAACAGTAAAAGAATATTATCAGATTCTCATAGATACTTTGTTGGCTATTCGAGTTGAGCCGTTTAAAAAGAGGCAGTCGCGGCAGGTAATTACAAAAGCCTCAAAATATTATATGTTTGACGTCGGTGTCGCCGGTTGCTTGACTAAACGCAAAATAATTGAGCAAAGGGGTGTTGAATTTGGTAAAGCTTTTGAACATTTTATCTTGATGGAGATTGTTGCTTACCGGTCTTATAGCGGCAAAGATTTCGCGATACATTTTTGGAGGACGAAAACAGGCCTTGAGGTTGACTTTGTGCTTGGTTTAGGCGAGGTTGCAATAGAAGTAAAAGGAACCAGCCGTGTTGATAAAAAAGATACACGCGGTTTAGAAGCTTTTAGGCAAACATATTTTCCGAAAAAGAATATCATTGTCTGCAACGAGAAAGAAAAAAGAATTTTCAATAATATAGATATATTACCATGGGAAGTTTTTTTAAACCGGCTTTGGGCAGGCAGGGTGATATAAAATTAAAATGAATTATTTTAATTTGGGAGTAATGGGTTTTATCGTTGGGCTTTCGGGAGCAATGCTTCCCGGGCCAATGCTGGTTTATACTGTTTCAAGAGTGCTGCAAGGGAGAGCAAGGAATGTGATAGGGATAGTTATCGGCCATATAATCATTGAAGCATTAATAATTATTTTGCTCCTTTTTGGCCTAAATCGGATTATTGGTTCAAAAATAGTAGCTAATTTTTTAGCAATATTTGGAGGAGGAGCCCTTATCTTAATAGGTGCCCATATTATTTTTAAAGCCGGCCAAATGAAAATATCTACAAACCCCGTTAGATGTTTACCCTGTTGGATATCTATTATCCCACAGGGTTTACTATCTAACGGGGTAAATAAAAAGATTAATTTTTCTTCAGGGTTAATTTGGGGAGGGATATTTTTCACTGCTTTTAATCCTACTTTTCCTGCCTGGTGGGTGAGTGTGGGTGTAACTTTACTATTTCGGGCTTTATCTTTTGGCCTATTGGGGGTAGTTGTTTTTGTTTTAGGGCATTGGCTGGCCGATTTTGTCTGGTATTTTTTAGTAGGCTTATGCGTAAGCCGTGGGAAATTGTGGTTGAGCGAGAAGAGGTATCAGTTGGCGCTTAGGATTGTGGGTATAATTTTAATAGGGTTGGGGAGTTGGTTTGTGTGGACATTAAGGAGTATAACTTGAATACTTATAAGAAGTTATAACGTCATCCGTGTTTTTTTAGTAGAACAGATGATAGGGCTTTTTTCAGGCTTCTATCGTCCTGAGTAGTTTTAGAGACGATACTTTTTAGTTCTTCAAAAAGAGGGTGGCTGGAGTTGAGAGAGTAGTAGAGGAGGTTGGCTGTTTTTTGAGTAGTGAATAGCTCATCTTCCTTCAATCGCAAAAGCTCTCGGCGGATATTGCCTGCCGAATAGCCTAATTTTCGCTCCAACTCTCTTAAATAGTATTTCTGAGAGGGATTGGCAAAGAAAAGGCGAAGTAAGGCTCGTCTAATTTTTGATTTTGTAAGGGATAGAGTATCTACCATAACTTTTCTTTGAGTACAATTGTACTCAAAATTGAGTACAATGTCAAGAAAATTCCTAGAAAATTAGGTTTTTTGTTAATTAAGTGGTAGGGTTTTAAATAAAAGGGTCAAACCTTACCACCTTAAGTTTACATTTTTGACAATGTCAATTTTGTCAACTTAAGAAAGGCATTTCACATTTCAAGGTCTGACCCCTCAAAAGCGACCTATCAAAAGGCCCATTTAGCCTTGAAATTACTATATATATATGTTATATATAAAGTGCAATTGACGTTCTTTAAAAAGAAGATTTGAATCGTGCTTCATCCCGATAAAGGCAAATCCGCCGAAAAGCGGAGACGCAAAGCTAAAGAGCCTAAAGTCTTTTGACTATGGCAGTCAGCTACCGAAGTATGAAGATTTTTTATTTTATAAGACAATTTAGTTTTTTCTGTTTATTTTGCATTTTGCATTTTGCATTTTGCATTTCTTTTGTCTACCCTCTTCCCCAAGTTGACGAAATAGTCTCCGGCACAGCTCAAGTTGAGCAGATTAATCCTCATACACTTGAGATTACTGCCAGTAGCGATGCTATCATTAACTATAAATCTTTTGATATCGGTGAAGGTGAATCAGTAATTATCAACCTTCCTTCAATTGAAAGCCAGATTCTTAATAAAGTATTAGGCCGCCAAATGAGTCAGTTAATGGGAAAGCTGAATTGTAACGGCCTGTTTATTTTAATTAATAAATTAGGAATATATGTAGGCCCTCAGGCTAAGATAGATATTGCCAGTGCCATTCTTTCTACAAGAGATATTGCCAATACTGACTTTTTAAAGGGAGAGTATTTGTTTGAGAAACTTTCCCAGGAAAACTTGGATATGCTCCTTGTAAATCGCGGCACAATAAAAGTAAAAGACGGCGGCTTTGGAGTATTAATTGCCGGAGGAATAGAAAATGAAGGAAAGATAATTGCCAACGCGGGAAAAGTAGTATTGGCAGGAGGCGATGC
>JAHJHM010000021.1 GCA_018823915.1 Candidatus Omnitrophota bacterium | reverse complement strand
TATATAACCGTAACTTCCGGCACCGACTCAGGAAACAACATAAACTGGTTTTTCAAAGGAAGCGGTGAGAGTATAAGCGGCACAGTTTATCTTGATGAAGGCGTAACAGTTGTAGATATAGATACGGAACTCATCCTTTATTTCTATTATGCTACCGGTTCAACAAGCATCAGCCCCGCTGTAATTGCCAGCGCGGGAGACGGCACCTATACATTCTCCAACCTCGACCTGGATGAGGCAGACATAGCGACTGTTTATATGGATAACTCATCCTATGAAGGATGCGTTATATCAAGGTTAAACGGGCTCTCTGTCTCAGACCTTGACCTTTATGGCCAATATGTTATTATAAGGAGCGAGACTGCTCAGGCCATAACCAACTCAGACCTCAACAATGCCGACAGCGGGGACGATGATATAAAGTACAATGTTTCAGGCCCTAACCTCTCTGTGGACTCTGGGTTCAAACTTCTGGTGTGGGATAGCGACGCCTTTGCCCCTGGAGGCAATATAACTGCCTCCAGCTTAGATAATGAGGGGGTAATGGATATCGATAGCGATATCGCCATAGACATAGACGGCACATTTACCAATACAGGCACGGTAGACCTGACCGGCACCTCATCGACTATCAATGTAACCGGCAGCTGGACAAATACAGGTACCTTTACCGCAGGAAACAGCACGGTTACATTTGACGGGGACAATACGGGCAATATTATCAACTCGGGAGGAGCGGCCTTTAATAACCTGACCTTTAACAGCCCCACCGGAAACGGGGTATGGAACCTGCAGGGTGACTTAAGCGTGGCTGATGAACTAAGTATAACCAGCGGCACATTAGATTGCGGCACTGATGATGTGACGGTCGAAGATTTTACACAGACCGGAGGTACCTTCAGCGCCCCTTATCTTGTGAGCGATCCAGAGGTCGATTTAACGGTTACAGGCAACTTCACCCACACAGGAGGCACATTTGACCATAACAACGGGACAGTGATCTTAGACGGAGAGGACCAGCTGATAAGCGGCTCGACCACATTCTATAATCTTAAGAGAACACACTCAAGCTCAATGACCTTTGAGGCGGGGCAGACCCAGACCATAGAAAAAACATTGACGCTTAAAGGGACCAGCCCGAATGATAAGCTCCAGTTAAAGAGCAGTGTGGCTGGTAATCCATGGTATATTAATATCACAAGCAATGGTTATAGTTCGAACAACTTAGATGTGAGCGATTCTTGGAATATCGGCCCTGAGATTATTTATGTTGCTTCGAGTTCTAACATATTGGACACCTTTTCTGCCGACCATCGCTGGGCATATGTTCATACACCACCGCCACCACCTCCACCGCCGCCGCCACCACCACCACCTCCACCGCCACCACCTCCACCGCCACCTGAAGAAGACGATGATATATCCTGGGAAGAGGCCGACAAGAAGTATAAGAATGGCTATGTCCCCGGCAGATACCGCACAACTGTCATTGTCTTTGAGGGAGAAGTTACAGTAGCTTCTTATAAAAGGTGTAGGATGATAGTAGAGGTGTTTGAAGGGGTGCCGGCAGAAGTCATCTCTTATGACCAGCAAAGCCCGGAATATGGAAAAGTAATTGCTGTTGTGGCTCCCGGCCAAAAGTTTATTCAGGAAACTATGGTTGACAAGGGAGTTACGCTTGGCCCGGGCGAGAAACTGACCGTAGAAGATGTTGCTCCGCGCGGCTTCAATTTCAAAGTGGTCCGTGAATCGATATATGATGATACAGGAAAGGAAGAAAGTTATGTTTCTGGAAAATATAGGACAATCATAGAAGTTTATGCCGGAGACCCAGCAAAAGTAACTCCTTATGATGAAAGAGACGCCAAAGATGAAGAATCCGTTCTGGTAAAACCCGGTGAAAAGTTCATTCAGGAGACCAAGATTGGCAAAGGCAATAGATAAAATGACAATTTTGGTTCTTTCGTAATTAACTTGAATATCTCCTTGGGTTTAATAACCCACAATGCTGGTGAATTTTTAACCTAAAGTAATCAACATCTTTGTATCCATAAGCCATCCGTTTAAGCCGTTTAATTTTATTGTTGATTCCTTCTGATATAGCTGAGCTTATTTTTTTCTTAAACCAATTAACAATGTATTGTAGTTTAGCTCTAAAACTTTCAGCAATAATCCTAAAAGTTTCTACCGTGCTTGAAATCGCCTCTTTGATCCAGCCCTCAAGATAACTTTTCGCTTCTTCAGGTGTCTGATAATCATAGACTTTCAGAAAGCTCTCTTTTAAAAGCATAGATTTGTAGATTGGTTCATTTATTTCACAGAGCCTTTTTAAATAACCTGTTTGGTTTTCAGTAAGGTTTATTTTTGTTTTTAAGCAAGATTTCCTCCTCATTATCAAAGACTTATACAAATAGTATCAAGTTAATTACGAAAGAACCATTAATTACGAAAGAACCATAAAAATTTGAGGCTCGAAATTCGCAAAAATTACGTGAGTACTTATTTTTTTATCTTCTTAAGAATACGTTTAAGATAATAGTTGGTGTGTTTATAGGCAGGTATTATATTTTGAATTTCTTCAAGTTGTTTATAGGCTTGCATGTATTTTTTCTTTTTGTATAGAGAAAGTGCTTGTCGATAAAGAGCGAGTGCTTGTTGTTTTACCTGGCGTTTTTCTTCTTTTTTGGCAAGCCGAGCTTGTCTAATTTTTTTTATCCTTTCTATCTCTTCAGGAAACTTATCTTCAAAAACTACCGAGAAATGGAAACGCGAATCAGCCGCTTCTCCAATAGTTTTATCACCTAAAGGAAATCCCCATTCTAGTCTTAGAATAGCCTGGTTAAATAATCGTATTTTAAAACCTACTCCAGCGCTTCTTAAATTACATGTTTTTCCACCTGCTGCTCCGCTTTCTCTTACTCTTCCATAGCCGTAGTCAAAAAATATCAGTGGTGTTATAGTTTTCTTTAAAGAATGCCGGGCATAGGGGATTTTTAATTTTTCAGGGATAAAAAAGGCGGGGAATAACAATTCTAGGTTAATCAGAAAAGCGTTATCGGCTGAGTAATCTCCCTCAGGATAACCTCTTACTGTATTTATTCCCCCCAGAGAGAATCTCTCCTGGGGAGTTAATCTAGTAGAAGAAAGCTGGCTGTTAAACTTTAAATTTGTTTGCAAATCCAAAGGCAAAAATCTTTTATGCTGAAATTCCAAATTAAATTTAGTAAATGTATTTTTTGCTCCTTTGGAAGACAAAGAATTTTTTCTTCTTGCTCCAAAAAGATTT
>JAHJHM010000020.1 GCA_018823915.1 Candidatus Omnitrophota bacterium | reverse complement strand
CATCGTTAACGAATATTGAAATCGGTAATGAATTTGGAATAAGTTATACGGCGGTAAGTAAAGCTGCAAAAGATATCGAGGGATTAAGGCTAAAAGATAAGCGGGTATGCGTTGATGTTGGGAGGATAGTTTCACGTTTCAAGGTCTGACCCCTATTCCCTCGCAAGGTCTGACCCCTATTCCCTCTTTCCTTTTTGCCCGCCCGCTTTGGCTTCGCCCTGAAATTTTTTGGCGGGGCTAATTTATTTATAGTTGCGCTTACCCCACCACTCCCGTGCGCGCGCAACAAGGCGGAACTCCCTAAAAATTCATTTACAAAATTGTTTAAATCAGTTATCATTATAGTATCAAGAAAGAATGCTTTATATTAGAATTCCGGGGACAGCTACCATAATTAGGATTGACAATTTTAAGGGAGTTGCTAAACTCATGATATGGCACGAATAGCTAGGGTGGTTAAGAAGATGCTTTATTTAACCTTCTGTAAGGCAAAGCCTTATGAATCAAATATTGACTTCTTCTATTATAACTCTATAATTCTCGTATGCCTTATGCCGCGCGCACACACCAACTAAAACAATCTTTACTCTATCATATCTTCAATCGAGGCCACAATAGAGGAATTAGATATTGAAATTTAAAAGAATAAAGAATGCAATACAATCTTTTTTTATCTGTTTCGTATTTTTATTTTTACCTCTACGTGTTTTTGCCGATGTCCTTACCGGTAAAGCGTACCAAGAAACTCTCCATAAACACCTAACCCAAGCTGAAAAATCAATCACCGTTGCCATGTATTTTATTATTTTAGAGCCGGAGGGAGAAGGGCCGATTAATGAATTGGTTGATGATCTCATAGATGCTAAAAAGCGCGGGGTTGAGATAAAGGTAATTCTGGAAGATTCTAAACTTAAAGAAAACCGCTTTGCCTATGAGAAATTGCGCGATAGCGGGGTTAGGGTTTATTTTGATACTCCTGAATATCTTTTACACGTCAAAGGTGTTGTTGTTGATGATCGATATGTATTTTTAGGCAGCGCTAACTGGTCAAGGGCAGCGATTGAGAAGAATTACGAAGCTACTAATTTTATTGATTCCGCGCAAGATGCCCTTGCTTTTAAGCAATACGTTGATAGTATCCCCACTCAGGATAAAGATATATTTTTGCCGATAACTGAGGGCGTAAGTATTTTCCAAAATTTTCTGCTTTCACCCAAATCAGGCCGTAGACTCCTTAAAAGCCAAGCCACAAAGCAATTCGATCTTTATTTATTACTATGTAAAATCGTCCAAGAAAAAGAAACTAACAGCCTTACTATTGATTATGATTCTTTAGCCAAAGAGATGGGTTATACTGCGCCAGAGAATTTAGGCAAATATCGTAACGCGCATCATTATTTCTATGAAAGGATACACCGCTCACTTAAGCGTCTCAGAGGCTATGGCTTTATAGTTTAAAAAAAGGGGGGTATATGTCAGACGGAGGATTTTTAGTTAAGTTTGTGGATAAAGATGGGAAATCGGAAGAACATCGTTGTTATGAAGTATCTTTTAGTTTTGATGCGTGGACGTATAAGTTAAATAATTAAGAACCAAAACATTTTCCACCTTTAACAAAAATCGAAGTTATTCCAGAGGAGAGATAACCCCTCCCTCGGCAATTGCAGTCGTCCGGCTTCTACTTCGACTACGCTCAGTATCCGCATCGTCCTTTATGCGCTTGCCTTCACCTCCGCCCGCCTTCAGCGAGGCGAGATCTCGTTCGGTCGCCGAAGGCGAACCGAAACGGACACACAAAGAAGATAAGGTAAAATACCTTAATATTTAAAACCGCCGCCAGCCAAAAATATTTTATTTGTTGGGAAAAAATTTAATTGCGAAGCATAAAGCCCAAGGAAGGCGGGTGATTGTCGGAGCGAGGCGGAGATCCCGCCTACTGGCGGGAAAGAAGGGGGATTATAACCACGCTACGATTGCGACACGCCGCTGTATTCGCAGGCTTGGAGTGCGAAGCGGATACTGAGCGAACAAGTGGTGAGCGTAGTCGAACCACGAAGCGAGTCGAAGTAGAAGCCCGCACGACAAGACTGCTTGGATAAGCGAGCGCCAAGCGAGCGAGCCAGCGCAGCCCGCCGCCCCAGCGGCGGCAAGCGGTGAGATGTGTAACCACCAAGCCCGCGAGCGAAGCCTACCTTTAGGTACAAAGCGGGCGGTTGCATTAATTACTTAAAGATTCTTTTTCTTGCAATGATGTATAGTATTGGGTAGAATAATTGGAATAAAACCTAAATGAGGAGCTTGTATTTTTAACCTTTTGTGATATAAGATATTATAGGGATTTTTATTTGTCGAATAGTAGATAAAAAGAAAGGGGTAATGTGGAAAAACGTCTTAAACGCAAAAGTTTATTAGTCGCGCCGCAGGATGAACCTGGCGTAGCTGGTTTCATTAATAAAGTGCAGCAGCAGTTGAATGCCATAGAGAAGAAGCTGGACATCTTAATCAGCCAGTCTTCAAAAAGGCCTTTTGAGAAAAGCTATTCCCAAAAGCCCGCCCAGAGTTTTAACTACCCTCATCGCTATGACAGAGGAAGACAAGGTAACGGTTCCAGAGAAAGAACTTATACTCGGGTTATTTGCGCAGACTGTAAGAAAGAATCTGAAGTCCCTTTCAAACCGAGCGGCGACCGTCCGGTATATTGTAAGGAATGCTTTTTGAAGTGCCAAAAAGACAAACCATTTAATGCAAACCGTGATAACAGGCCTGAAGAAAGAAATTTTTCCCGGGAACGCCGTTTCGATAAAAGACAGAGTGAAAGAAGGCAAAAGTCCGTTAAAAAGAAGGAGCCATTTTTTGCCTGTAGAAAAAAACGCGCTTAAATATTCGGATAATAGTTGCTGGTAATTTGCTATTTTCTTATCGTTTTGTTCGAAAGAACAAAAACTTAATTAACCTTGAGTGTCAAAATATTTACCAAACTAAAAAGGAGGTAACATGGGATATCAACAAGGTAGCAGTGGATTCGATAGAGGTCCGAGAGAGATGCACAAGGCGACTTGTGCAGATTGTAAGAAAGAATGCGAAGTTCCTTTCAAACCGAGTGGCGACCGCCCGGTATATTGCAGGGAATGTTTTTCAAAGCGCAAAAACGAAGGCCGTTAAAAGTAAGTAGCCAAGGCTTGTAGATAAATTTGTCAAACTTGTAGAGTAAAAACGGTTTCAGAAACTGCGGTGATATGAAAATAACAGGGTTACTGAATTAGGATTATACTCAGCAAAGTTAAAGGAGAAAAGCTATGGCGAAAAGTCACAATGCTAAAAAAAATGAAAAAAAGAAGCCAGCAAAAACGCTGAGAGAGAAACAGCTTGAGAAAAGAGCGAAAAAATTGCAGAAAAATTAGGGATGGATTGGAATCGATAAGACCCCCTCCTTCAAAGGTATTAGGAGGGTCTATCCCCATGGATAATTAAGGGTAGACTTGTAAAGAGGCGGCGCATAATCCCAAAAGGTTAGTGACGCCCCGCACCGCGCTAAATACCCACAACTTTCAGAAGACTATTTATTTTTCCTGAAGCTCCATCTAAAAAATAATGGCTCCACGATTGAGGTTAATTCAAAATTAGTAATACCGATAATTATTCCTAATACAGTTCATCAATGTAAGAAGAACCTTTGACTTGACCTGTGCCGTCCCGCTGGAGCGGGGCTTGGTGAGTGGCATTATCACCGCTTGCCGCCGCTGGGGCGGCGGGCTGCGCTGGCTCGCTCGCCGTGGCGACTGCTTTCGCTTACGCTTCGGCAGTCGGGCTCGCTTATCCAAGCAGTCTTGTCGTGCGGGCTTCTACTTCGACTTCGCTCAGTATCCGCTTCCGCACTGTGCGAAGCCTGCCCTTTGGGTGCCAAGCCTGCCCTTTGGGTGCCAAGCCTGCCCTTTGGGTGCCAAGCCTGCGAAACCACCTTGGTGGTGATTGCGTAAGGTAGCTTTATCCTTCCTCCCCGACGGAATAGTCGGGACTAATTCGACTACAGCCTCAACTTTGTTTCGGCTAAGTCTCATTGAGCAGTCATCTGCCTTCAGCGGGCTTCCTGCCTGCCGGCAGGCAGGTTTGCTTCGCAAATTTTTTTGTTGTTTAAAGAAACCCTTTTTCGGCTGGCGGCGGTATTAAGGCGTTCTATTTTAACCGGCAGGCACATCAAGGGCGAATGCGGAAATCTGCAGGATTGCAGCCGACCGACTGCGATTGCCCGGCGGGGAAGATTTTTTTATTTTTTGTATTCTAAAATAAAACTTGGATCATTCTTATTAAAGGTGAAAGAATATCTATAAGTCAATTATTCATAATGAGTTAGATGAAAATAAGAATGATCCTTGATTACACACCTGCCTGCCGGCAGGCAGGGATTATTAAAAGATTACAAAGATTATTTTCT
>JAHJHM010000203.1 GCA_018823915.1 Candidatus Omnitrophota bacterium | reverse complement strand
TCTAAAGCAAGAGGAAGGTTGTTGAAGGCTTTGAAGTCTTTTACTGTGGCACCCTGGCGGTAAATTCCGCGGTGAGCAAGCAGATAGGAAAAATCTCCAAGCGGAGTCTCAAGTTGAAGGCCTCCGGGGCGCATACGCACTCTTACGGGCAAATTCAATTCCTCAGCAGGGACATTGACAATTTTCTCTACTGCCGCTTTTACGCTTATCCCCTGATTAAAACGGTTATAGAAAACTCCTCCTCTTTTTCCTTTTGTTTCTTGGGCAACCTGCTCATTGGCTTTTTTTATTTGCTGTTTCCAGTTCTGAGTTTTTCCGCTTAACCCTTCAAAGAGATAGCTATCATCACCATCCATGCCTGGGCGCCAGAGAAGAAGGCCGCCTTTCTGAGTGCCGGGATTAACCAAAACTTCTGAAACCATTTCTACTCCCTTATCCATAAGATAAAAGGTAGCGGCTAATTGGTTAATGCCTAAAACTTCCTCATAGTCCTTTTCTTCTTTAGCGGTATTCCATAATTCCAAATCATTAATGCGGCGGGTAACAACAAGCTCTACCTCATTTTCTTCTAATAATTTTAATAAGGGCTGGTTGATGGGTTTTGTTCCTTGTTCGGTTATGGTATAACCTTCGTTCTTAAAGCTCATCTGCAGTATTACATACGCGTGATTAGGGGTAGCATACTTCTCCTCAGGGATATCTTCATTCTCAGCGACAATGATTTTACCTTCACTATATACAAAATTGTAAGGGCGCAGGCGGGGGGCATCAAGGAAAAAAAGATTTCCTTCCTTAAGGCCGTATAATCCCTTTCTATGGTAATTTTCGATAACATCTTCCTTTATGAGAGAATTAGGAAGGACGATTTTATGGACTTTCTTAAGAGCTTCCTGGGAAAATAAGTTAGTGTAGGCGGCCTGAAAGCTCATATTATTGCGCTGACCCATAGTTCTTTGCTGGAAAAATTCCCGATATTGCTCATATACCGGCCAAAGGCCTGCCGTGTAAGAAGACTTTCTCTCCTTTATCAATGACTCTATCGCCTGAGAACTCAGTTTTTCTCTGATTCTTTCCTCTTCAGGAAGAAGGAATTTTCCTAAAGCTTCATCCACATTATTCTTCTCCCCAGAGGTAAGGGCAGTGGTAGAATGAGTAAGAATATACTTGGCTACTTCTACAATATCGATAGGATACATCGAACCTAATCCTAAACGGGTAGCCATACCTCCGGAAAGATCTACAAAAACTATTTTTCCTTCTCTTAATAAATTCTTGACTTTTATCCTATAATCTTCAAGCTCAGGTATGTCTTCTACTTTAAACGCTTTACCTTCGCGGATTAAAGAAGAATATTCCTTATCGGCATTAATAACATCCATCAGCTGCTGAACATCCTCTTCTAAAGAAACAACTTTTTCTTTCAATTCCAGAGAAGCCTGAAAGGACATTCCAGCTTCTAACTTAAAAAGTGACTTAAGATGGTTATATAACGGCCTGTTTACATCAGCAGCTGCCTGATTTATCCACTTTCCTAAAATGTTGTGACGGAACTCGCGGGAAGTGATGGGGGAAGAAGAGACAGGAGAAGAAGAGGCTTGTTCTAATTTTTGGGCAAAAAGATTGGCGGCTTTGTTGGTATCTTGTCTGAAAACCTTTATTTTTTCTGCATCAGAAATGGGTAAATGACCAGACATTAAAGTAGCGCCGACTACTCCAAACTCATCAACAATGGCGATAGGATTAGCTATATGATGAAGAAGCAACTCGAATTGGCTATCGTATATAAGGTCAAAGCCATAAAATATATTTAATTGTCCTAGGCTTTCCCAGGTTTTCTTGGCTGCCTCCTCTGCGTTTTCTCTTAGGAATACTTCTGTTTTGGAAGGCCAGCCCGATAACCAACCATTCTCTATTCTTGCTTTTTCTTGTTCGATATTCTTCCAGATTGAAAGCCGCGGCTGGAAAAATTGTGCATGAAAATGATAAACACTGGCTCCGATAGTATTAAAAATTGTCTCCCAAGATAAACCCAATGCCTTCTGAAAAATTAAAATGTGCCTTAACCGCTCTTCGGTTATAATTTGAGGAAAAGCAAATTTACTCACTAAAAGCAAAAACTCCTTCCCCCATGGGTTAATATTAGCCACCACATAATACGACTCTCCTTCAATTATTACCTCAAACAATATTTGTTTAGATAATCCGCTGCAGAATATACAGTGAGAATGATGAGAATTAAATGTCTCTACCCCTTGAGAGATTATCTCCCTGGCTTTATCCAGTGTCTTGCCAGTATACTCTTGACGCTGGCTCATATCTACTAACTCATATTCTCTGCCTTGAGAGTCTATTAAAAAAGTTGATTCAAAATCAGACTTATAATTTACCACCGGCTTGCCATTCATCCACTTTGACTGTTTAATTTCTCTCAATCTCCTCTCAATTACCGGATTAAGAAAACCGGGAGCAACGTCTTCGACTAGCTCATACTTTAGAGGAGGATAATCCCTATCAATAAGTTCATAAAGCTCCTTCCGCTCTTTATCAGATAATTCCTGCTGATTAACTAATTCCCTAACAGAGCCGAAATTAAACCCTCCTATAAATACCCTTTGCGGCAAATCAATCTCCTTAGTAGTAGCAGAGAAGGTTTTAGATTTTTTATTAGATTCCGCTTGATTTTTCATCAAATACGTGGTAAATTTCCTACTAGGAATTAACGAAAACTGAATATGATAACAAGTGTTGAGTTCGTTATCGAATTTGATGAAACGTGTAAGTTGCGGGAACGTTTTATTAAGAGCCGAGGAACAATTCTCAGGTTTAGCGTTCAGCTGGAAACGATTGTAGGGGGAACGTCTGCGCCTATCCGGCGTTATGACACCGCTCATGGTTTTTTCCACTGCGACATTATTCATGCTGATGGCAAAATAAACAAACAGCCCATACCAGCAACTAACTTCAATGAGGCTTTGACTATCGCCGAATATGACCTGCGTCAATTCTGGAAGACTTACCGTGATGAATTCTTGAAGGAGGTAGAAAATTATGGAAACAAATAAAAACTTTTGGGAACTACAAAGAGAAATTAGTTTTGAATGGAATAGGTATATAATAAACAATCCTGAGGTTATTGATAAAATACCTAACAATGCCCAAGTTGTCTTTTTGCTCAATGACAACCATTCTTTTAGTTCTTGGAGCATAGAAACAAATAAAGCAAAAAGAGAACCTAAACAGCCCGTTATTTTTGTCCACCTAAAGTCATTCCTACCTTCTAGGCTAGTTGAACCACAACTTGAGACTGCTGCCTGTTGAGCAAAGATTTTATCCTGCTTAACTGCATCTTGTTTCCTGATGCTAACTCGTATGGTTTTTTTTAATTCTTCCTCAATCTGATTTTCCTTTATGCAGGTAAGGATATATAGCCAATTTGGTTTAGCAGTTATGCCATTTTTGACTTCTGGGCTGATAATTCTTAGGTGGGCTTTTAATATTTGGGGGTGGGACTTAAGGTTGTCAACTGTCCATTGCTGATTTGTTGCTTCTAACTCCTGGAGATGAATCAAATGCCTTAACTCATGATAAAACTTTATCCTCAAAGACAATCCCAAATCCTCTCCATATCTTTGATTTTGTAATGGTGGCCCTCTCGCTGCCCTCCAGGATAAATACATCATATTCTGCCTAATATCTACATCGCTAACCGGCCATTTGCGGCCATGAATAGCTAAAACCATTTCTTTCTCTCTTGTTCCTCCCAACCAATCTAAAAACTTACCCTTATCTTCAGTTAAATTCTCTCTTAATCCATATAATAGGCCGGCTTCAACATTGTCTCTTTCTTGAGGGGTTAAAGATCGTGCATCTTGAGGAAAAGTTAAAGATAAATTATCTCCCCTTTCCAGCCCAACCTTTACCTTAAATGCCACCTCCGGCAAATCAATTTCCTTAGCAGTGGCAGGGAAATTTTTCTGCGTAAGCGGGCTGCTGAATTGTTCCTGAAATTCTGTCAAATGTGGAAACCCAACCCTTCTTTTTTCCCTATACAAATTAGCAGGCAAGGATTGAGTGGTACTAAGAGGATCAAGAATTAAACCTTGATTTTCTCTGACAAATGAGGTATATTGTTTTTTAAAGGGGGATGTAAAATGACAAACTATAGTGACTATATTACGGTAGATCCTCACATATGCCATGGACAGCCGTGTTTTAAAAATACACGCATAATGGTATATCTTATCCTTGAAATGCTTGAAGCTGGTGAGACGCCTACGGAAATTATCCAAAATGCATATCCTCAACTTACCAAAGAACACATCCAAACCGCTCTCCATTATGCCGCGGAAGTAATTAAAACCGGCGAATATATTCCTTTTGCTGCCGAAGCGCGTTAATATGAAATTCCTC
>JAHJHM010000202.1 GCA_018823915.1 Candidatus Omnitrophota bacterium | reverse complement strand
GCTCGTAAACTAAAAACAAAATTGGTGTTGGATATATACATTGAGTGAGGATATGATGGAAGAGAAGAAAAAATTAATAGTATTAGTTGTATTGGGTGTAGCTGCTGTTTTTAGTTTAATTTACGGCATAATTACTCCCTCTTCTTCAAGAAGAAAGCCCCGCTCAGAGCCTAGTGATGCTCGCATAGAGCAGATAACTCAAAGCCAAAAAGTTGTCTCTATCCTTAGGCGGCCAAAGAGAAGTAAATATGCTTCTTGGGGTAGAAATCCTTTTATGCTCTTTAGCGCTCCGGTTAAGACATCTATCGGATTTCACTTGGATGGGATAATCTGGGATAATCGGGCTCCTCTGGCAGTAATAAATGATGAGGTGGTAGGAATTGGCGATAAAGTTGGCACAAATACAATAGTAGAGATAAGGCCGGATATGGTTGTTTTAAACGATGGTACAAAGAACATTGAACTTAATCTAAACCAATAATCTCCCCCTCTTCCTTTATCCTTCCCCCTTTATCCTTAAATAAAAACCCTCCCCCGAAATGGGAGAGGGCCCGTGGCTTTGGCTCTCCGAAAAGAGCCCTTATATAAAAATAACATTTTTTCCACCTACTTTTCAAGGTTTAATGGGTATGCTTTAGAAAGCGGTTACATTACCCAAAAAATGCATTTGCATTTTTTATTATTTTAGCAAGGAGTTAAATATTTATGGATATTCCTTCCCAATACAACCCTAAAGAAGTAGAAGAAAAAATCCATCAGCTGTGGCTCAAATGGGATTGTTTCAACGCTGATATAAACCCTCAAAAAAAACCTTTCTCTATTGTTATTCCTCCTCCTAATATTACCGGGATTCTTCATATGGGGCATGCCCTAAATAATACTATTCAGGATGTTTTGATAAGATTTAAGCGGATGCAGGGGTTTGAGGTTCTATGGATGCCGGGAACAGACCATGCCGGAATTGCCACTCAGAATGTAGTGGAGAAAGATTTGGCTAAGCACGGATTGAAAAAAGAGGACATAGGAAGAGATGATTTTTTAAAAAAATTATGGGCTTGGCGCGATGAGTACGGCTTAACTATTATTGAGCAGCTTAAGAAATTGGGAGCAAGCTGTGATTGGAGGAGAACGCGGTTTACTATGGATGAAGATTACAGCCGGGCAGTTAAAGAAGTATTTGTTAATTTATATGAGAAAGGATTGGTTTATCGGGGAAATTATATTATTAATTGGTGTCCCCGCTGCAAGACAGCTTTAAGCGATGAGGAATCAGCCCACAAGGAAATAGACGGGTTTTTGTATTATATAAAGTATCCCCTTAAAAAATCCATAGCTCCCATCCCACAATCTTCAGAGAAATTAAACTCTATCAACTATCAACCATCAACCATCAACTATATCGTGGTAGCTACTACCCGGCCGGAGACAATGTTGGGTGATACTGCTGTGGCTATAAATCCTAAAGATAGCCGGTATAAGTGGCTTAAGGAGGCAGGAGTTATTCTTCCCATAGTAGAGAGAGAACTAAAAGTTATTGAGGATGAGGCTGTAGATTTAGAATTTGGAACAGGAGTGGTAAAGGTAACTCCGGCCCATGATCCTATTGATTTTAGTTTGGCTAAAAAGCACAATTTAGAATTTATTAATATTATGAATGATGATGCTACATTAAATGAGTTTGTTCCTCCTGACTTTGTGGGGCTAGATAGATTTAAAGCTCGAGATGCACTCCTTGAGATATTGGAGGAGAAAGGATTAATTGAGAAAAAGGAGCCTTATAAAATAAGCGCCGGACATTGTTATCGCTGCCATACAATAATTGAACCGAGAGTGTCTTTACAGTGGTTCGTTAAGATGAAACCCTTAGCTAAAAGAGCGATAAAGGTTGTAGAGGAAGATGAAATAAAATTTTCTCCTGTCCGATGGAAGAAGGTTTATCTTAATTGGATGCATGATATTCATGATTGGTGCATATCAAGGCAGATATGGTGGGGACATCAGCTTCCTGTTTATTATTGTAGAAAATGTCAGGAAGCTGAAATGCAAAATGCAAAATGCAAAATTCAAAATGGAGAAGAGAAACAAAAAAAGAATAAAGGGATAATTGTTGTTCCCGAGAAGCCGGATAAGTGCCCTGATTGTGGAAGCACTGATTTATATCAGGATGAGGATGTGCTGGATACTTGGTTTTCTTCCTGGCTTTGGCCATTTGCCACATTTGGTTGGCCGTTTAAACAGCATTCAGCTGTCAGCATTCAGCTATCAGCGGATAGAAAAGAAGAGCTAAAAGCCGATAGCAGAGCGCGAAGCGAAGCGAAGCCTCCCCGAGGGGGAAAGCTGAAAGCCGAAAGCGAATTAAATTATTTTTATCCTACAAATGTGCTGGTGACGGCTTCAGAGATTTTATTTTTCTGGGTGGCAAGGATGATTATGGCGGGAATGGAATTTATGGGAGAAATTCCTTTTCGCGATGTCCTTATCCACGGCACAGTGCGTGACAGCAAAGGGATAAAGATGTCAAAGTCTTTGGGTAATATAATTGACCCATTAGAAATTATTGATAAATTTGGCGCTGATGCCTTAAGGTTTTCTTTAATGCAACTTGTCTCAAGCGGCGCTGATGCTTATCTAACTGAGGAGAAATTTTTGGTGGGAAGGAATTTTTCCAATAAAATTTGGAATGCGGCAAGATTTCTTCTTCTTAAAATAAAAGAAAATAACCTAAAAATAGATAATTTAGATTTCAAAGAACTTGATGAAATAGATAAGTGGATATTAAAAGAGCTAAATCAGACGATAGAAGAAGTGACCTTGTCATTAGAAAACTGCCACATAAATTCTGCAACTAAAAAAATATATGATTTCTTCTGGCATAAGTTTTGTGATTGGTACATAGAGATAGTTAAAGATAAATTTACAGCCAATAAGTCAAAAGTATTAATTTACGTCCTTACAAATTCTCTTAAAATGCTTCATCCATTAATGCCGTTTATTACCGAGGAAGTTTTTCAGTTAATCAAAAATCATACCTCGTTATCACAAGATGAAACAATTATGAAATCATCCTGGCCGGCTAAGACCCATCCTTCAAAGGTATCAGGATGGTCTACTTGTGCCCGTAAGGGTATCCAAGTGGATAGATGCGAGCTGGAGATTAATAAAGAGAAAACCGAAGGAATAGAAACCCTTCTTGACACTATAGGTCAGATAAGAAATATAAAGATAGATTTAGGAATAGCCACAAAAAAAGTAAAACTGGAAGTAAAATTAAAGGGGCCTGATTTAGATTTATGGAAAGTAAATCAACCGTGGATTAAACGCCTTGCTCGCCTAGAGACGATAGAGTTTAGGGAGGATTTAGAGAGAGTTCTTTATAAGAGTGAACGCGGGGAATTAAATTTAATCGTAGAAGATATTGAGATAAAAAATTTCCTTAGCTCTTTAGAGAAGAAAATTAAAAAATTAACCGTTGTTTTTGAAAAGATATCTCAAAGATTAAAAAATAAGGATTTTCTTGGAAAAGCCCGTCCCGATACAGTAGAAGAAGAAAAGATAAAGTTTGAGCAGATATCTAATCAAATCAGGCGCCTCACAGAGCTAAGAAATGCCTTTAAGGACGCAGATGATCGTAAATAGAAAGACGTTGATAGTCGCAAATGTAGAACGATATGATAAATAAGGAGATAATAGCAATTATAAAGCGAGCTTTAGCTGAAGATATTGGCAAAAAGGATATTACTACCCTTTTGACCGTTCCTTTTCGCCAGGAGGCGGAAGCAGTAATTTTTGCCAAAGAAAAAGGCGTTCTTTGCGGGATAAATATTGTATGGGAAGTTTTTAAGCAAAAGGATAAGAAAATATTTTTTAAATCTTTAAAAAAAGATGGAGATACATTTAGAAAAGATGAAAAAGTCGCCTATATAAGAGGAGACGCGCATATAATTTTATCCTCTGAACGGGTAGCTTTAAATTTTTTATCTTTACTTTCAGGGATAAGTACTTTAACTAAAAAATTTGCTGATAAGATAAAAGGAACAGGTGTAAAAATTCTGGATACAAGAAAAACTACGCCTAACTTAAGGGCGTTAGAAAAATATGCTGTAAGAATAGGAGGGGGGTATAATCATAGGATGACTCTGGCTCAGGAGGTTCTCATAAAGGATAATCATTTAAAAGCGGCAAGGTTTATTAATAAATCCAGCCCCTGCGCAGCAAGCAAGCGGGATAAAGGAAAATTTGATGAGGAGAGATTTAGGAATTCTTTTTCTTATTTAAAAAAGTCAGCCCATTTGAAAATAGAAGTTGAGGTAGAAAGTATGGAAGTATTTAAGAGGGTAATAAAATATAAGCCCGACGTTGTGATGTTGGATAATTTCTCATTGGCGCAATTAAAGAAAGCAGTAGTGCAAAGAGATGAATATTTTCCTCAAGTTAAGCTGGAAGTATCAGGAGGGATAAACTTAAATAATGTAAGAG
>JAHJHM010000201.1 GCA_018823915.1 Candidatus Omnitrophota bacterium | reverse complement strand
GATTATTGCAAAATTAGTAATTACGGCAAAGAAAAATAAATAATTTTAACTTGCTTGTGCCCGTTAGGGTATGCAATTTTCAATTTGCATTTTGCACTGAATATTCAGAAAAAACAGACGTGGTTCACTGAATATTTACCAGACAACACTTACCTCTCTGGCTTTGAGTTAATTCTTGTGTTTCTTTCCGCCCTATTATAGAATAGTGGTAGATGTTAAACAGCCGTTTAATCCTTTCCATAATTACACTTTTTTCTTTTTCGTTATCTAACCTTTTATCTATTCCAGCAACGTTCCCTCAAGGGTCAGAGGCAGAAAAAATGACTCTATCCTCGAAAGAAGCAAACACAGAAGAGCTTCAAGAAGAAATTACATCTGAAGAAGAAAAGGAAAAACTGGAAATTAACTCTGAAATTATTGAAAAAAAAGTGCCGGCTTATACAACCGGCCTTAAACAACTTATTGAAGAAGCGGAGAAATGGATTAAGAAACTAGATGAGGAGATAAAAGACGCGAAAATGTTCGAGCGCAACCGAGGAAAAGAAGAAAAGGTAAGAGAGCACTACGCCCAGGCAATTCTTCTTTATCAACAAGGCGAATTAGAGAAGGCAAAAAAAGAACTAGAAAAGGTGATTGAAATAGCAAAAGAATCGGAAATGAAAGGTTATATCCACTGGTCAGAGAAACGCTTCAAAAAAGAACACGAGATAAAAGAAAAAGACGAGAAAGAAAAAATGAACAAACTGGAAAAAGAGGCAGCTATCCCTTACATCCAGGCTCTCTTCCTCTACAAAGAGAAAAAATACGAACAGGCCTATGAACAATTTGAAGAAGTGCAAAATATAATGCCGGATTATAAACAAACGAGTTATTACCTTAAGCGTATCCCGCAAGAT
Organism: Candidatus Omnitrophota bacterium; assembly: GCA_018823915.1. Lineage (GTDB taxonomy): Bacteria > Omnitrophota > Gorgyraeia > Duberdicusellales > 4484-171 > JAHJHM01. The sequence goes on along the minus strand of JAHJHM010000201.1, from coordinate 8,518 downwards.
TTAGAAAAACAAATAGAAGGAACTAAAGAAAGGGCGTTAAAAGAAAAGGAAAAAACTATAGAAGAAGCCCGAGTTAAAGAGAAAAAAGATAAATTAAGCCAATTAACCCAAGAGTCCTCTCACCTCTACACTCAAGCTCTTACTTTGTATAAAGAAAAGAAATATGAGGAAGCTTTTGAAAAATTTAAAGAAGTACAAAAGGTATTTCCCGACTACAGCCGCAGCAGTTATTATCTTGAGTGTATCCCCGGTGATATAGAAAGCCAGATAGAAGAGATTAACGAGATGGAGCTAAAAGAAGAGATAGAAACTCTGCTTAAGCAGGCAACGTCGTTTTATAATAATAATCAATTCGATAAAGCTAAAAGCGCGTTTGAGGAAATTTTATCTTTGAACCATGAACATAACGAAGCAAAAGGTTATTTAGAAACGCGAATTCCTAATAAAATTAAACGAATTGAAATGTTAGCCCAAGAGCAATTAGAAAAAGAAGCTTCCTCTGTCTACGCGCAAGCTCTAGTTTTATACAAAGAGGAAAAATACCAACAGGCTTCTGAATTATTTAAACAAGCCCAGGAACTGCTGCCTGAATACAGCCGCAGTAGTTATTATCTTAAACAAATCCCTAAGGATATAGAAAACCGGATGGAAGAGGCTAAAAAGAAAGAGTTAAAAGAAAAAACAGATTCTTTGATGAAACAAGCAGTATCTTTTTACGATAATAATCAATTTGATAAAGCTAAAGGCGCGTTTGAGGAAATTCTCTCTTTGGATTATGAGCATGAAGAGGCAAAAGGTTATTTAGAAACGCGAATTCCTAATAAAATTAAACAGATTGAGATTTTAGTCAGGCAGGAGGAAAAGGAAAAATTAGAAAAAGAACAACGGGCAAAAGAAAAAGAAAAAGAAGAAAAAGAACGTGAGCTAAGTGGAAAAGTATCCCGCCTTTATGTACGGGCGCTTTTTCTCTATCAACAAGAAGAGTGCCTTCAGGCCTTTGAATTATTTAAGCAAATAGAACGGCTGCTACCAGACTACAGAGAAACCAGCTACTATCTTAAACGTATCTCTGTAGATTTAGAAAAACAGATAGAAGAAACTACAGAGGAAGAAATAAAAGAAGAACCTAAAGGTTTAGAAGGAAAAGAAACGGTTTGGGGAAAAGAAATATCTCTTCTCTACGAACAAGCTATTAATCTTTACCAGGAAGAAAAATATGGCAGGGCTTATGAAAAGTTTAAAGAAGTAGAAAAATTAGTTCCTGATTACAAGGCAACTGCTTACTATCTTAAAGCTATTCCGCAAGACATAGAAGGCCAGCTTGAGAACAAAAGAATACCTTCCAAAGAGGAACCACAAACTCCACCATCCCGCCTTTATGAACAAGCCCTTGCTCTCTACCGGGAAAAGAAATACGGCCGGGCCTATGAGAAATTTATAGAGGTACAGAATTTAACACCGGATTACAAAGAAACCAGTTACTACCTTAAGCGTATCCCCGAAGATATAAAAAGCGGAATAGAAAAAACAAAGAAACATTCCACTCCTTAAAAATAGAGAAATCAAAAAGCAAAAGTGCAAGTCAAAAATAAAATTAGGCTATGGTTTATAGTTGATAGTTTATAGCTGGCTCTCGTTTATAAGCTGGTTTTTAGCTATAAACTATACACAATAAACTATAAACTTTCTTGCCTTTTAAATTTTGAATTATTAACTGGGATTATTCACGGCTCATCTGATCGTAAGGCACTACTGTAACCTTTCCTTCAAATACTTTTACTGATGTTTTCTGTTTTTGAGGAAGATAAATTTGTTCTCTTGACATTTTATCTGCCGATTCAGATGGCAACTCAGACTCAGAACTCTCTTTCGATACGTATCCATATCCCTCTACAACGAGTTTTTGGCCGGCAGTTAAAGTAACTGACTCATCATATCTAGGACCGTCTTTATCATAAGGCGTTACCACAACTTTTCCTTCAAATACGATTATTGTGGTTCTATACTTACGCTTATCTGTCTTCTTATATTTCCTCTCTGCCTCTTCAAAATTCAACTCGAATGTACTATCCCAATCTGGAGGATCTGGATCTTTAGGAATAGTCGGTAGATATTCCCAACCTACACAATTAGTAAGCTTGCTGTCCGTAGAAACATAAATCGTCTCACCTAAGTTATAGCTATCTCTTACATCTAAATTAGTAAAATCATACTCCCCGCTGGTAACATTAATATACCAGTAATCTCCATTCCTATCGCTCTTAAGCACAAGCAAATCACTTTCACTGGTTCCGTTCAAAACCGCTTTTCCTTCTATTATCTGCATAGAACCGCCCGCAAAAGTAATCGAGCTTGAATGGGTTCTTTCTATATTGTTAAAGGTATTTAAACCATCAATGAACTGGTTTTCTCCGTCAAATATTACTATCCCCTGATTATGATTAAAATCGCCGGCTAAATGAATAAAATCTCCCCGCACAATCATCTGGGTAGAAGGAGCATTAAATTCTCCTCCTATTTGCTGATAATTTAAAGTATCTATGTCTTTCTGTGAAATTACTTTCCCCTCTCTAATAACTAAATTCTTATTAACGCTTAAGGAATTGATAATATAATACCTGCCGTTATCTCCGGCAAAGACTAAATTATAATACTTATCTCCGGTACGAAGGCCTGAGTAATCACCATCTCCATAATACTCTACTGTTCCCGAATTACTATCATTTTCGAATTCCCCCAACTCCTCATAACCCATAAGCTTTAATGTGCCGTCATTGGTAAATATTCCCATAAAAATAAGGTTCTTACCGGCTAAATTCAATACTCCTCCGTTCCAAATACGCAAGTTATTCACTGTTTGCTCACTACCTAAAATAGGGTCATTAATGACATCCACAATCCAGATATCATCGGTAGCATTAGGCACATATTGCAAATCCCAGTTATATATCCCATTATTATCCCAGTAAGAAGACCAAAACCCCGTCCAGGTTAAAATAGTATTTTCAAATTCCCAATTGGTATTATCTTTTGAATTTCTGGACTGCTTAGCGATTATCGGCCTTGTTTCTATTGTATTGTAGGAATCCTTAACATCCACGGCATAAACATCTCTCGGGCCTATAGGATTTATATACCAAGGGGTACCTGGTTCTGTACTCCTTAATTTAATCAAAGCAAATAAATTTCCTGATTGTCCTTTTAAGCTTAAAAGCCCGTTTATTATCTGAGTTGAGCCGGCCTGAAAATACAGCACTTTGCCCGGAGTCTGGCAGATAAAATGGTAAAAGCTGGTTTCTCCGTAAATGTAAGATTCCCCGCTGCCATCGAAAACAACCGTGCCGGCATCCTCTAACCTGCCGCCTTGATTAGTAAAATTTCCCGCGATATACATTACTTTGCCGGCTGTATTTATTACCGTTGAGGCGCCTAAAACAAAATCACCGTCGATATTTATATTATTGTTTAACCAATAGTTTCCTCCGCCGCTAAATTTAAGATTGTGATAATTCTTTCCTGCTGCCAGTCTATCGTAAATCCCGCCGCCGTAATACTCAATTGTCCCGGAATTTGTATCACCAGGAAAGTTAATTATATTCTCCGAACCAATTAATTTTAAAGTGGCGTCATTAAAAACTTCTGAATCGGCGTCAAAAATAACTATCTGGCCGGCGAGGTCAAGGACTCCTTGAGAAATAGTAAGGTTACCGTTTACGATAAGGGTATTGTCTAAAGAATAAATTCCTTCCCCGGCAAAGATTAAATTATAATACTCATCTCCGGCAGCTAATCCGGCATAAGAGAGCTCATTGCCATAATATTTAACGGTTCCCTGGGTTATATCATTACCAAAACCGGTTAATACTTCTGACCCTTTAAGCAAAAGCGTACCCTGATTAATAAATGCCCCGGTTAAAATAAAATCAAAACCGGCTAAATCCAAACTTGCGTTGGGATGGCTAATAGTTAAGTTATTAACTTTGGTCAACCTCTGTAAAACAGGATAAAATCTGTTATTTCCTACTACTTCGGGGATAATAATATTATCACCGGTATTAGGCACAAACCCTTTATCCCAGTTATAATCATCAGCCCAATTAGCCGTAAGGGCGCCGCCATTCCAGGTTAAAGTAACTATAGCAAAAGTCCAATTTATATTATTACCCCTATTGGCAGAGTTGTAAGCGGTGATAGTATCAAAGTGAATGTTATGAGAATCTTTAACATCTACATAATTTATATCCCGACTGCCCTGAGGGTTAATCAGCCATTGAAGGCCGTCAGGGTCAGCAGTGCTTCTTAACACAATTAATTTCCCTGCGCCTGAGCTTCCGGTTAGAATAAATGCTCCTTCAATATTTTGAGTCTTCCCTGCTTCAAAAATAAGTTTTTTACCAGGGGTCTGGCAGGTAAAATTATAAAACGTGTTTGAATTATAAATAGTAGATGCCTTACCGGCATCAATAAAGATAATTGTACCCTGGTTATGATTGAATGTGCCGGCGGCGCGATTGAAGTTGCCGCCCAGAGAAAAATTGCCGCTGGGGGCAGTAAAGGTGCCGCCGGATAAAGTAAAATCTCCTCTTACTTCTAAATCACTGACAGCGGTAAATGAACCGGTAGTGGTAGAAATAGTAAGATTATAATAACTGTATTTGGCGGCCAAATAATTATATTGATAAACCCCGTAATATTTAACTGTCCCGGCAGTTATATCATTGGTAAAATTAGTAAGGGTTTCTGAACCGATTAATTCCAGAGTGCCTTGATTAAAAAATCGGGAGGCAGCGGCAAGAATAAGGTTATAACCGGCTAAATCCAATACCCCTTGGGGATTAACTATGCTAAGATCGCCGGCAACAGTTAAATTATCCCCCAAACGATAGCTTCCTCCTCCGGTAAAAGTTAAATTATAATAAGCATATTCCGCGGCTAAGTGGGTATAGATATCGTCTCCGTAATATTCCACAGTCCCAGAATCGTCATCATTTATAAATCCGATTAAATCCTCTGAGCCTAAAAGCCTTAATGTCCCCAAATTATAAAAATCTCCGGCTAAGCTAAGGCCGTAAGAATTTAAATCTAAAATACCTAAGGGATTAGATATATTAAGGCTGCCTTGAACAATTAAGTTATCGTCTAATTTATAAAAACCTTCTCCGGAAAAAGTTAAATCATAATACTCATCTCCCGCGGCTAATTGATCATAGCTGCTGTCTCCGTAATATTCTACCGCGCCTGAGTTAGTATCAAAAACGGGTATGGTTACAACCTCGCTTCCGATTAGCCTTAAGGTACCGGTATTTTCAAACCCGGCGCCGGTTAAATCAAGATTTTCTCCATTTAAATCTAAGGTACCGCTTCCTATAGTTAAGCTGCCGTTAACATCCAAGGGATCTTGAAGCAGCCAGCTTGAGCCAGCGCCGTTAAATTCCAAATCATTGAAACTCGCCCCGCCGGAAGTAATCGTCTCATTGGAATTTAGGGCATCAAAGATAACCGTGCCGGAAGTTGTAAATACTCCTGAATTAATAAAACTACCGCCGATATTTATACTATAACCTCCCGCGGCCAATTTACCGCTTTCTATGGTTAAATCTCCGTTCACATCCAAGGCGCTGTCTAAATTATAAACAGCGGTGCCTGAAAAAAGTAAATTATTGTAATTACCTCCGGCACAAAGGCCGCCATAAACAGCATTGTCTCCATAATACTCAACCACGCCTGAGTCTGAATCAAAAGAAGCAAAGTCCAAAGTTTCTCCTCCTTCTAACTTCAAAACTCCCTGATTCTGGAAAATGCCGCTTAAAGTAAAATTATAGCCGGCTAAGTCTAAAATTCCTCCAGCATTGATAGTTAAATTCCTGATTAAACGGCTATCATCTAAGCTGGGAGAATAATTAATTGTAGAAGCGTCGGGAATGGTAGCGTTATCCGTAGGATTAGGCATATAGCCTAAACTCCAGTTAGCATCATCTCCCCATAAGGAAGAATCTGATCCATCCCAGGTTAAATTAGCTGTGGGAAACACCCAGCGGATATTGTTGCCGGAATTTCGGGAAGTAATAGCACAAATCTCTTTGGGCCCCTCATTTTTAGAATCCTTAACATTCACAAATTTAATATCATAGCTTTGAGGGCTTATCCTCCACCATCTTTCTTCATCGGTTCCTGTTTGATTTGTGCTTCTTAACACAATCAGCGCGCCGGATTGACCTTTTAAAGTTAAAACTCCATCCATAGTTTGTAAGCTCCCGGCTTCAAAATAGAGATATTTTTTGGGAGTTACGGAAATAAAATTATAAAACACGGTTTCTCCTCTAATCGTAGAAACTTTATTAACGTCATCAAAAACAACCGTGCCGTTATTATGGATAAATGTTCCGCCGGAATTAGTAAAATTACCGGCCAAATAAAAATTACCGCTGGGAGCAGTAAAGCTGCCCGCGTCTTGAGTAAAATTTCCGTCTATATCTAATGATGAGCCTAAAACAGCAGTTCCCTGATTATTAAAATTACCGCCCACAGTTACCGAATTGCTGCCGCAGATTAATGTCCCCTGATTGACAAAATCATTAGCAATGGTTATGGGATTACTCCCAGCAGTTAAACTACCGCTGACTATACTGAGGTTATTCTCTACATCTAATGAATCTGTCAGGCTCCAGGCTCCCCCTGTGCCGTCAAATTTAAGATCATAAAAACTTGAGAAACCGCTGGTAATAATTTTGCCCGTTGCCGCGGCATCAAAAACAACCGTGCCGTTATTATGAGTAAACAAGCCGGCATTTTGATAACTACCTCCTATAGAAATTTCTCTACCCGCAGAAGGAGCAGAGAGCTCTCCTCCTTTAGATATGGCCACATCTCCTTTTACCTTGGCATTACCTTGAGAAAGTTCAAGAGTACCTTTAGAAATGGTTAAGTTATTGTTAACCTTTAAGGTGTTATCTCCGGAGACAGTAAAGCCGGAAGAAATTCTATCGCCTACAGATGGAAAATTCACCGAAGGAGAATATTGAATATAGCTGACATTCCAGGAGGAAGAAAGCCAAGTGTCCCAGCCGTTCCATCGGAACCAACTATAACCTCTATACAAGTAAACATAAAGCTGAGTATACTGAAAAAGATAATTGGTATTTATCATATTCCCATTGCCCCCGCCAGAATATAATGTCTGCCATCCGGACTCAGGATTATAGCCGCTTACCGAGCCATATATCCCATACCTGCCGCTTATATACACATATCTATACCTACCCTGAGCTAATGTATAATTAAGGGACCAATTACCGGATATGCTGCCGGAAGCAGTGTTAAGGTTAGAAAAGGTAGTGTTGTAATTACTTTCGCTGGTAAGCGAAGGGTTGCCATAGGAAACATAGATTTTTTTGCTACCATTAGGAATGTTGGGAACTTTTACCCACACGACAGCGGTTTTGGCAGTAGGATTGTAGCTTTCAATCCAGTAATCTAAAAGCGTAGTTTCATCGGAATCAAGAATACGGATATCTCTTCCATCAGAAGCTGCCGCCACAAAATCAAAATTATTGGAATTCAAAATTATCTTTACCTGATAATCCACTACAGCCGAACCGGTATTAATTATGGTTATCGGCCGCTTATACCCTCCGACAGCAGTAGAAGCAATTACTAAATTCCAATATTCATATCCCGCGGCTAATTCATACCCTCCATCACCATAATACTCTACGGTTCCTGAATCTGTATCCATCTTAAGGCCAATTACACTCTGGCCGCCTTCCAACCTAAGAGTGCCGTCATTAGAAAATTCCGCTCCGGTAGCAATGAGATTTTCGCCTCCAATATCAAGAATGCTGTCTAAGGATATGGTAAGATTGCCGGTAACCGTAAGCGGACTGGAAGAAACATACACCCCATCCAAGTAAGTATTAGAAATAGTCAGACCAAAGAAGCTATCTCCCCCGGAATTTAAGGTTTGAGTAGTTGTGCCGTCAAAAATAACTGTGCTTTCGCCGCAGTTAAAGCTGCCCTCTGCGAGATTTATCCAGTTACCGGCAATATTGACCGTATTATCTGCCAAGGTCAATGTCCCGCTATTGACAAGGTTACCCTCGATGTCTAATGAATTATCCCCCGTAATTATGGTGCCGATAGCTATAGTAAAATTGCCGTTTACGTCTAAAGGATTATCTAATCTCCAGCTGCCGGTTCCCGTTGCGCTATTAATAATTAAATTATAATAATTATCTCCCGCGGCTAATTGAGCGTAATTGTCATTTCCGTAATACTCGACTGTGCCGAAATTAGTATCATTAATAAAGTTAGTCTGGGTTTGAGAACCGGTTAACTTGAGCGTCCCTTTATTGGAAATTGCCGGGCCCAAAACAGTTAAATTCTTACTCTTTAGGTCTAAAACCGCATTGGTAGATATAATAAGATTATTACCGACGGTCAAATCATTACCCTCCACTTGCACCGCGTAGGTGCAAGTGCTGGAAATGGTTAAATTATAGAAATCATCGCCGCCTGAATT
>JAHJHM010000200.1 GCA_018823915.1 Candidatus Omnitrophota bacterium | reverse complement strand
GTAATTACTAATTTTGCAATAATCTCTATTATTTCTTCTATTTCTTTTAAGTTTATTTTGCATTTTTCACTTTGCAATTTGCATTTTGCAATAAAACGTACTTTACTGACTATTTACTACGTTTCTTACTTTATTTTTTGGTTTCTGATTTTCCTATGCCCGCTTGTGCCCGTAAGGGTATTAGAGCATGATGTTTGATGTCCAACCTGCTAGTTTCTAAAAATAAATATAGAAGTAAAAAAATGAGAAAATTGTTATTATATATTACTGTTGTCAGCAGTTTGGGGACGATTTTATTCCTTAGCTATTTGGCTCCTCAAGCAGAGGCAAATAAATTTTTCACGGAAAGCAATAGTCTTTTAAAATTAGCACAGAATGCTGATGCAGATATTACCCCCTTTAGTTGCGCTCTTTATATGGCAGAGAAAATAAAGGATGCGTACTATAAGCCTTGGATGTTAACAGAAGTGGCTGTTAAATACGCACAGGCAAAATTAGAAGAAAAAGCTTTGTTAATTCTAGCTAGCGCTTATCAGCAGGCTAAGGAAATAAAGGATAATCATTATCAGGCTGATGCTCTATCTGAAGTCGCGAAGGGGTATACAAAAATTGGACAGTATGATCAAGCTTTTGCGATAATAGAAACGATAGATGATGCTTATTTTAAGGCGAATGTATTAATCCAGATGGCGGAGGAATATGTACAAGCAGAATGTAAAGAGAAAGCCTTATCAATTTTATCTCAAGCTTACGGAATAGCCGAGACAATAAAATCTTTTTATCCCAGGTCCCGCGTTTTAGCAGAAGTAGCCGTTAAGTACGCAAGAGCAGGAGACACCAGCAAAGCTTTTAAAATAGCAGAGGTAATAGAGGATGTTTCCAGCAGATCGTACGCTTTAGCAGAGATAGCTGTTAAGTATGCTGAAATTGGAGAGGAAAAGCAAGCTCTTAAAATTACTAAAACAATAGATGAAGTTTTCCATAAAGCGCGCGCCTTGACAAAGATAGCCGCGGTTTTATCGCAAGGAGAAAAAAAGAAGGAGGCTCAAGAGGCGCTTTCTTACGCTCATAGGCTGAGTAAAAAAATAAAAGATATCTCCGAAGCGTCTCAAGTTTTAGCAGAAATAGGCGTTGTCTATCGAAAAATGGGAGAAGAGGCAAAAGCCTCGCAAGTTCTATCCGAGGCACTTAAAGTTGTTAAAACAATAAGGTCTGCTTATGCTAAACCTTCTGCCTTAGCGAAGGTGGTTCTTAAGTATATAGAAGCAGGACTTTACAAAGAGGCGCTTGAGATAGCAGAAACAATAGAGGATGTTTATTACCGGCCGCGGATGTTGGCGGAGGTAGCCCTTGAGTACGCGCGAGATGGAGAAAAAGCTAAAGCCTCGTTAATTTTATCTGAGGCTTTAGATATAACTAAAAAAATACCTTCAGCTTTCTATAAAGCATGGGCGTTGGCAGAAATAGCCGCTAAGTATACCGAAGCTAAGGTAGAAGTGGATGGCAGAACGAGGAAGATTTTACACGAGATCATAAGAGAATTTAATCATTGATAATTGTTTAATTAATGGAATAATGTTTAGAGCATTAAATTGATTTTAAAATAACCAAGAAATACCCAAAGGGCACAGGTAAGATACAAACAAATCTCAATATTCAATAATCAATCACCAAACTTTTTCTAAACGTATTAGTTCTGTTTGGTTATTTGAATTTGGTCATTGGTTATTATTTGGTTATTGTTTCTTGATGTTTGGTTATTCATAAGATTGGTGATTCAAACTTAAATAATTTAGACAGAACTAAAAGTCAATAAAGGGGATATAAATGGTATGGTTGCTTTTGGCATTTACTTTGATTATCATGATTATGGTCGTTGTTCTCGGGACTTGCGACAAAATAGATTCAAAAGAAAAAGTACAAAAAGATAAACAAAACATAAAAGAGCAGAAGATTCTACAATTGGAAAATGAAAATAGCTCTTTGAAGCAAGCGTTAGAAAAAGCAAGTCTTGAATATTCTCTTGCGCAGAGTCAATGGGAGGAAGAAAAAAAGAAAGAAGAGGTTTTGAGAGAAAAATCCGAAAAACTAAAAATATGGTATGACAAGCATGAGGGAGAACTTGAGAGACTTAAGAAAGAAAATGCCGCACTGATAGAAAAAATTGCGAGTAAAGTTCAAGAGCATAGTAAAGTATCCTCCCCGAACATAAGTTCAAACAAAGATTTTAAAGAGATGGAAGAAAAGCTTAAAAGGCTGGATAAAGAAAATAAAGAAACTCTCAGGGAAGTCGTATTCTTAAAAGCACAGGAAGAGAAATATAAAAAAGAAATAGAAAGCAAAAATAAATTTCTCGATGAGTTGAAAACGAAAGAAGAAGAAAGTTCATGGGTTTCAAGAGCAGAATATGATCAATTAAATGAGCAGTTAGAAGTTAAGAACGAACTGCTTAAAAAAATACAGGCGAATAAAAATACATAAGAGGTGGTGTAATGAGGAGCGTATATTTTGTATCTACAGTAGCTTTAATTTTTTTTCTCATAGGTTGCGGGCATCAGAAGAAAGAGCTTTTAATCGATAGTTTTGAAGGAGAGTTGAATCGGGAAACGGTTGATTTTGGCGCGGGGGAAGGTTCTTTATTGAATATAACAGCTTGTCGTGAATTTAAGGTTTGTGGAGAGCAGTCATTGAAATTAGATTATGATTTAAAACCATCGGGTTATATGTGGGCATCCCGGGGATATAATTTAGATGTCAAGGGGGCGGCTAAATGGGAAGCTACTCCTGAGAGTATAGACTGGAAGAGATATAATGCTTTAAGTGTTCAGATGTATGGAGGCAATCTGGGAGGAGTGGTTGCTTTTGATGTAAAGGATGCAGGAGGAGAAATGTGGAGATTCTTGCTTGATGATGATTTTGCCGGCTGGCGTGAGATTATTTGTCCATTAGTTGAATTTTTCCCACGCCGTGATTGGCAGCCTGAAAGTGCCCGGAGAAATGAAGTTTTAGATTTTCCCATTATGAGTTTTCAGTTTGAGCCTCGTTTTCCCGGCAAAGGAGTTTATTATTTTGACTGCATTAAACTTATAAACGCAGATACGCGTAAATAGGATACATAGCATAGGTTTCTCCGCCTACCCAACAGGCCCTGGGCCTGCTGGACTAAGGCGGATCATTGTGAAAATATTGAGTTCATATATTGTCCCTCGCGCCTAAATATCTGAAAAATCTCTTGCGACATTTTTCAGAAGCGCTTCGGGATCAATTCGCGCAGCCACTTATGTTCACTGCGTTCCATAAGTGACGCGCTCATTGAG
>JAHJHM010000199.1 GCA_018823915.1 Candidatus Omnitrophota bacterium | reverse complement strand
TAATTTTTACATTGGGATTGATATTGAAGAAGCAATTGGCATTAGTAAAGGAGGAGAAACATGATTGATTTAAGAGGCAAAATAGCAATTGTTACCGGAGCAAGTGGGGGGATAGGAAGAGAGATTGTTAAAAAGTTAGGAGAACAGAATTTGAAAATGGTTTTGGCAGGAAGAAAAATAGAGGCGTTAGAAGAAATTAAAAAAGAAGCCGGCCAAAATAATAAAGTGTTTTGTTCAAAGTGCGATGTAACCAAGCAGGCAGATTTAGAGAAATTAGTCAATTTCACCATAGAGAAGTTTAAGAAAGTTGATATTTTAATCAATAGTGCCGGAGTATCTAGCCAGTATCCTTTTTGGGAACAGCCCCTTGAAGATATCGAGAGAGTAATGTGGACAAATTATTACAGTTATGTGATGCTTTCCCGGTTAGTGGTAAATCAGATGAAAGAGGCCGGCGGCGGCCATATCGTGAATATTACTTCTGGCTCAGTTATGGTTGAGCCTCCCCCTCGAAATTTTATTGTTTATACTTCATTAAAGGTTGCTCTGCGGGCGTTTGCCAAGGGGCTTTTTTGGGAGATGAGGGATTTTGGTATAAAAGTTACCTCAATTTTCCCCGGAGTAACTCGTACCCCTTTAACAGGAAAATTAAAAGATATTTCTGAAGAACGACTTATGGAACCGGAGGCAGTTGCCGATACGGTAGTATTTGCCTTGAAACAACCAGCAAACGTTTGCCCTTTAGAGTTAGCGCTAATAAATCAGCAAACACCGTGGATTAAGCCGGTGATACCATTTAAACAGGAGCACCCAAAAGAATAGATTTCCCATCGTTTAACATACACGGGGATAATGGGGTGATATTGACAAGGATGATTAAAAGCGTTAACGCGCCTAAATTGTTTATTCATTCCCGCGATGACGAAGTAGTCCCTTTTAGGTTAGGCAAAAAACTTTATAACGCAGCCAGTAGCCCCAAAGAATTAATTGAGATAGAAGGCCCGCATAACAATGTCTTTTTAGATTCCAAAGAAAAATATATTTCTTCGATAAAGAGATTTATTGAACAAGTCAGCAAAAAGGAATTATGAGAACACTTACGGAATATCTTTGGCTTAATACTAAAACAAAGTATGCTTTTATAAACATTACGCCTCAAATTGAGGAATTGGTGCAAAAGAGCGGAGTAAAAGAAGGGTTATGTTTGGCTAATGCTATGCATATTACCGCTAGCGTGTTTATAAACGATGATGAAAGTGGATTGCATCATGACTTTGAGCGGTGGCTTGAGAAATTAGCTCCTCATCAGCCCATTTCTCAATACGACCATAATAACGGAGAAGATAACGCCGATGCTCATTTGAAACGTACCATTATGGGAAGAGAGGTGGTTGTGGCTGTAACCGGAGGCAAATTAGATTTCGGGCCGTGGGAACAAATTTTTTACGGTGAGTTTGACGGCCAACGCAAAAAGCGGGTGCTGATTAAAATAATTGGGGATTGATTTATGGTTAGTCAAAATTTAGAGATTGAAAGAGTAGAAATTATCAAAAACCTTAGACGTCGAAGAACAATTAGCGCTAAGGTTGTTGGCGGGGTAATGCGTGTTAGCGCGCCTGGAAATATATCGCAAGAAAAGCTTTCGGGGATAATAAACAAATTCAAACAGAGGTTTAAGAACAAGAAGGTTAAACAAGAGCTTAATCAGAATGAAGATTTACCGGCGCAGGCAGAGAAATTAAACCAGAGGTATTTTTCCGGAAAACTAAATATTGTTTCTATAGAATATGTTACCAGCCAAAATGGCCGGTTTGGCTGCTGTAATTATAAAAACAAAACCATTCGTATATCTCACCGCTTAGCGCAAATGCCCGGCTGGGTAAAAGATTATGTGATTGTTCATGAACTTGCCCATTTAATAGAACCTAATCACAGTAAGAGTTTTTGGGATATTGTTTCCCGCTATAAATTAGCCGAAAGAGCAAAAGGTTTTCTTATCGCTACCCAGCAGGGTGTCCTGTTGGACTAAAGGATTCGAGTTGGCGGATGAAATAGAGAAGTCAGGAGACTAAAGAAGGGAATTGTGGGGTTGATAAAAACAAGGAGGCAGGTAAAATGAAAATTTTGTTTGTTATGCCAAAAGTAGGAGCCTGGGCGACTCATGGAACACATTTTGCCCCTAACCAGCTTTATGCGCAATGGGGAGCGTTTGTTCGGGAAAAAGGCTATGATGATGTTGAAGTTTTAGATTGTACAGTTTTAGGAATTCCTATTGAGGAGATAGCCGAAAAGGTAAAAGAAAAAACTCCTGATGTAGTAGTGTTAGGTGACATGATTCATTGTTCAGTAGGATTTGGGATTATCTGGCATTTTAATGAAGCAGCTTCCCGAATCAAGAAAGTTTTGCCTAATGTTAAAATTATTGTCGGCGGACTTTGGTATTCAGCCATGCCTGTTCCGACTTTAGAAGAGCACCCTGCCATAGATTATGTGGTTATGGGAGAAGAGGAAGCTTTTTATGATTTGATTAAAGCTATTGATAAATCAAAGAACACAAAAGATATAGCCGGAGTTACTTCACGCATAGACGGCGAGATTGTCATGGGTCCCCATCGGCCGCTACTTATGAACTTGGACACTCTTCCTCTTCCGGCATACGATTTGTTTCCTATGGATAAATATGTTGGTCATACTCATTGGAAGCCGTTTGTTGAAATGATAACCTCTCGGGGATGCCCTTCGGCATGTACTTTTTGTTATGAGTGGGATCAGTACGACCCTCGTTCTCCCAATGATTTTCTAAAATGGCGGGCAAAGTCACCGGAGAGGGTAATTGAAGAATTGGAGTTGTTGCATAAGTTTGGAGTAAAGGTTGTAGTTATCCAGGATGATAATTTTAATGTTGACCCCCAAAGAGTAGAGAAATTTTGCAATCTAAAGTTAGAAAAAGATATTCCTATAAAATGGGTTTCTTTAGGCAGAGCTGTTGACTGGGTTAATTGCGAGAAGATATTGCCCTTGATGAAAGAGTCGGGGTTATTTATGGGGGTTTTTGGTATAGAGGTTACAACTGCCGAAGAACTTAAAAAAATTGCCAAAGGGGTGACGATTGACCAAATTAAGAAGACCATAGATATATTACGGGCAAATGATATTGCTATTGTTGCTGATATTATGATGGGGTTTGATTTCGATACCGAGCAAATTATTAAGCAGAGATTTGAATTCACCGATGAAGTTGATCCTGATATTTTATGGGTTGGCTATGTTACCCCTGCGCCTAATTCTCCTATATGGCGACAGCGCATCAAGCGGGGCGAGATTGACCCTAAAAAAATAGATTTTCTTAAATGGGACTTTTTGCATCCGGTAATGGCAACCGAACATCTATCTTTGGAAGATTACGGAAGGTTGGGAGCCTGGTGCATGAGAGAGTTTTTCTCCAAGCCGGGAAGAGTGCAGAGGATTTTAACGAGTAATTTTGACCCATTGGCAAAATTATGTTTTCAGGATGTAATGCAAGGAGTAACTAAATGGGAAGAAGGGGCAGTTGGAGGAGAGAAACACATCTAATTAATGACTGGACATTTCCCAAAAACATAGGTATTATTCCATAGTTTATGTATGCGCAAAGAGTTAAGAAAACTCAAAAGTCAAAAATCAAAAGTCAAAATTGCAATTCAAAACTAAAAATTAAATGAGAACAAAAGAAATCTACTAATCAATAGAAAGTATTGAAAATATTAGCAGTTTTGACTTTTAAATTGTAATTTTGCATTTTGCCTTTTGCATTTTGAATTTATGGAGTTCTCCTGTCAGAAAAAAATGGGAGAACTCCAGATTAGTAATTGTTGCCAAATTTCCAATAACAAGTAAACTCCGAAAGAGTTCGAAATTCTCTAACGGAGTAAATCAGAGTAATGGCAAATGAAAGAAGAGGAGTGGAAAAGTTGAGATTTAAATTTATTTGGGTTTTTAAGCTGTATAGCGGGATGGTTCAAAAGTATTCTCACCAACTAATTACCGGGATTTCTTTCGGCTTAACCACAGCAGTAATTACATCCTTGGGGATGATTGTTGGGTTATATTCAGCCACTTCTTCAAAATTAGCGGTTGTTGCCGGAATTATCATTATGGCTATAGCCGACGGCTTATCCGATGCTGTAAGTTTACATCTTGTTGAGGAAGCTGAAGTTGAAAAAGGGAAATCCAAACATACTCCCAAAGAAGTTTGGCTAACTACTCTTGTTGCTTTCTTGGCAGTTTTTGGGTGCACTCTAACTTTTGTTGTTCCCATTGTAATTTTCTCTCTAAAAACCGCTGTTTTTGTTGCCATTAGCTGGGGGATGCTGCTTCTTATCCTGCTTAATTATTTCATCGCCAGGATCAAGAAGGAGAAGCCCATAAAGCTTATTGGTGAGCATATTTTATTGGCAATATTCGTAATCATCGTTTCTTATTTTGCTGGTAATTTAATAGCCAGGGGGTTTAAGTAGATGACAATGGAAGATAATTTAATTATCTTAGAGGAGAGTTTGGGCTATCATTTTCAAAATGAGAGACTTCTCATTTTGGCAATTACTCATACAACTTTTGCTTATGAAGCTCAGCAAGAAAGCCTATCGGACAATCAAAGATTAGAGTTTTTGGGAGATAGTATTCTGGGAATGGCGGTAGCTGAGTATCTTTATGAGAAATATCCTGATTTTTCCGAAGGAGAACTGACGAGAAGGCGTGCCTTACTGGTAAATAAAAATTATCTTGCCCAGAAAGCCAAGGAAATAAATTTAGGCCAATATTTATTTTTGGGTAAAGGCGAAGAAAAAATAGGCGGCAGGAGTAACTTTACTAACCTTTCCGGCGTCTTAGAGGCAATAATTGGAGCAATATATTTAGATGGTGGGTTTCAGGAGGCCAAAAATTTCATCATTCGTAAAATTGTTTAAAATCAAGAGATGATGACGAGAATAATATCGAAAATAGTAAATTAACGGGTCAGGCATGCCTGACCCCTACTTAAAGATTGAAAAATGTTATATGATTCCCATATCCATTTTATTCCCCAAGAATTATCCACACATACCATTTTTTATAAGGGGGTGTGGGCGGATAAAGAAAACCTTTATGAGTTCTTAGAGGTAAATAATATAGAAAAAGCCTTTCTTGTATACCCATCTACTGATGCGCACATCAAATTGGGAAATCATGATAAAGTATGCGATTTATACAATGATGCCTTAGAGAGAATTTTAGGAGAGAATTCAAAAATAATTGCTGCCGGCATCGTCAATGTTAATAATGTTAGCAATATTGCTAGCGGAGTTAAAAGCTTAAAGGTAAGAGGTTTTAAGGCGATAAGCTTAGCTTCAAGTTATAACGGCAAGTTTATTGTTAATGAATTATATCCTTTATTTGAGGCAGCCCAAAATTATAATCTACCCATTTTTATTCATCCACAAACTATAAATCCTATTGGCTTTGAACGAGTGAAAGACCCTCTCTTGATGCCGGTATTGGAATACAGTTTTGATATCTCTACATTTTTAGGCTTATTAATGATGGAAGGGGTTTTGGAAAAATTTGAGGTAAAGTTTATTTTTTCTTCCTTGGCGGGAGTGATGCCTTTTTTAAAAGAGCGGTTTGATAGAGTATATACTATGTTGCGAAAGAGAGAATTGGTAAAAGATTTAGGAAAACCGCCAACAGAGATTTTAAAAAAGGTATATGTGGATACTTCAGGAGCATCCTTAAAAGATATAGGGCTGGCTTTAGATTTATTCGGCGAAGACAAAATCCTCTGGGGTTCAGACTATCCGGTAAATGTAAATATTAAAGAGAACCTAATGATGTTAGATGGGTTAGGAAAGGAGATGAAGGAAAGGATAACTTTCCAAAATTTTTTGCAGCTTGGGTTACTCTGAATTCGCTATCCGTAGAAAGACGGCATTAAATTGAAAACATACCTTGATGAATAAGTAATTCGAGCACAAGTTTTTATTCTCAAAAGAGTGGATTTTGGGTGATATTTATGGTATAAATTAAATGGAAGAAAAATCTTGACAATGTTTTCAAAAAGGGTATTTTAGTAGTGTATTATTTGCTCCCCGCTTGATTTCCCGAAAGGGCTCGAGCGGGGTTATCCATTTGTAACCCTTCATTGTTTCTATTTTTCATTCAGAATGAAAGAACCAGCCATAAAAAGAACCTATGTTTTTATTGATGGACAGAATTTATTCCGTTCAGCAAAGGAGGCATTCGGCTATAATTATCCTAATTATGATATCGAATTATTATCCAAAAAGGTATGTTTAGCTCAAGGCTGGGCTTTAAGTAATATATATTTTTATACTGGAAGGGTTCTAGGGACACGTACTTAATTATAGACTTTGCGAGTGGTTTTTGTTAAAATCAAAATGTGGGAAGAACCGCAAAAATAGTCATACCAGATCATCCGCATCATATTATCCAACGCGGCAATCGTAAGCAAATTCCGGGGACGCTTAATTATTTACCCACCACATGTAATTCCGGGAATTCCGAATTCCCCCAGAATTCGTAATCTTTTTTAATCCCTTGGGGAGGGGGATGCGATGTCTCTTCCCATTCCCGAATCCTGTTTAAAAATATCTTGTTTAAACTTCCTTCTATGCTATAATTTTTTGAAACTTATTAAAGTAATATTGACCATTTGATATCTATTTTTCTATTATGCCGAGGTAGCTCAGGCGGTAGAGCGAGGGACTGAAAATCCAAAACCAGCCATTTTCGAATCTTCAATAAACTCAATACATTTCATAATTTTCCTTTAAAAACAAGCCAATTCTTAATCTTATCTATTTGTATTAATCTTGTGTACTTTGTATGTTTGGCTGTAGTTTGGTCCCCAAATGGTCCCCGAGATGAATTTCGGGGTATAGGGTGGGGGTATGTACTTAGTGGGTGTCTATGACTTACTTACGGCTATGATTTTTCAAAACTGATTTATTCAATGGAGTCCCATCGTTGCAGAATTTTAGAAAATTTTTCTGGAGTTTCATTCGCTGACGACATTAGTTATTTATGGCGATAGATAAAAACGAGGATTAGAGGGTGAAGGCCTTGATTGGCCTCTTCGGCTTGGCCTCGGCAGAGCGCCTTTGTCTGGTCTCCCCTTAAACGCTTCTCCCGTTTGGAGCCCCGTAGAGGCGGAAGATTAACACTATGGCAGTCATTAAACACGTGGAGTCCCAAGCCAATAGCCAGCTAAAAAATTCCTGTGAGATTTCGTTACTCCCTTCTCCAGTGTCCTTTTCATCTCTTAACCATTTCTGAGGGTTATAAGTTTTTATTATTACCCCGTTTATTGTGTTTTGTTTTTGTTCTTGACTATTTTATGGGGAAATGGTATACTTTAAATGCGAGGTAGCGATACCTGCATAAATCTAATGCTTAAGGGCTCAATTTATTGAGTCCTTTTTGCTTTTATAGGCAGTTTATCTAATCTTATTTCTCTTTTATAACAGATAAAATTCCTGATTTTTTGAATTTCAAAAATACGTAGACCATCTTTTTTTAGTTCATTTAACTCAGTAGCGACTTTACGAACGGTAATAAAAAGAGATACCCTTCTGCCATCGGATAGCAGCTGTTTTACTGGATCAGCAAAATCACTATCTCCACTCCAAAGTATAAAATTTTGTGCTTTATTTTCATGATAGTCTATAAGCATATCCCGCCCAATTTCTACATCGAAATTACATTTACGGTCTTCTAAATATTTTACTCCTTGTTTGTTTAGTTCTTGTAACTTTCGATTGAGGAATTCAACGGTCTCTATATTTAGTTTTTTTAAAAGAGGAGGGCGAATAAATTGTTCAATGATTTTGGTAGAATCTAACGGAATACTTGATATGTCTATGGATAGACGCATTATTTTTACTGGTTTCGTGATCACATTATAGCGACGGTTCTTAGTTTTTTGGATAATATTTTCAGAATTTCTGTTACCGACCAATGTGCCATAATAAAAATTCACATTTTTAACGTTTGTAAATGAGTCGAGAAATTGTTGTAATCGTTTTAAATCAATATGCCATTGTAATTTGTCCTGCCAGTGTATCACATTGGCAAAATCTATATAGACATTTGTAGGTTGGTCAAATATTGTTTTAAGGTTTTCGATTAACTCGGGAACTTTCTTTGCCAATTCAGCAATGGTATTGGTTTTAGGATTAAACATAACGAAAATATTATATCAAATTTTACGAAAAGGGGGGATTTATTTATTTTGTGTGAGCGTAAGAAAAAGGTTAAAATTTGCTGTAAGTAGTAGTATAATATTTATTGAATAAGCTCTTTACGCAGGAACATAGATTTTTTTGTTTAATCAATCAACCGCGAAGAGGAAAAGACTATGTCCGAGGCATTCCGGTGCTTTCGGGCAAGCGGTCTTTCGCTTTTACTTCGCGGTTGGGCGTTAGGCTTAAAAATGCTTGCCCTTTTTTATTTTAAGGGGGCAAGGAATGCTTAGCAATGAATGTGTCAAAAAGAATCCCAAAAGTTTTAATCGTCCAAGGCGGAGCATGGAAAAGGGTTTACAGTAAGAGAGCAGTTAGTATAATGTAAACAAAGCCACAAGGGGCGGTAAGATAGGGTTAAAATAATCAATTTCATAGGTAGCTTTCCTTTTCGGGAGTCTGTTTTTTTTGTTTAGAAAAAAGAGGCATAATGGAGCAAAAAGGGATGATAATTTTAGAGAAACTTGGTAGTCGCGGTGGTTTAACGTTAACTAAATCTGATAAAGAAATGCTTCTGAGCCAAAATGAAGAGGAAATTAAGCAAAACGAGGAGAGGTCGACAGAAATCTTGTTCGCCTTATTAAGAGGTTTCATCCATTATGCAGTAGATGGAGAAGTCTTTGGGCCGGAAAAGGAAATCAAAGAAATCTACGGTAACACTCTTAATGAAAATTATCCCGAGGCAAATGATTTATTTCTTAATTTTGCGAAAACCTATTGGACTTTTAAAATAGCACTAAGAAATCTCTTTGAGAGTTTTGAGAGTTCAGAGAGATGGGTGGGTTTAGGTTTTTTATCGGAAGTTGAGGTTGCAATCGCATCGATTTTCTTTCACACACCAGGACCCCTGAAGAAGTCCTATCGAGAAAGAGAAAAAGCCCAGCGAGAAATCTTAGAAGGGTCTGGAGTTAAGATTGATATCGATGAATTTATCGCAGGCAATCCAATACTTATTAGAGAGAAGCTGAAACCAAAAAGTTTCTTTAATAAATTATTTGGAGGCAAAATGTAAAACGAAGACAACTCTCTAAAATTAGGAGTTGTTTTTTATTTAAGGGGATTATTTTGATTACGTCATATAAATCATTAATGAGTGGCTCTGAAGCAGATTACAAAGTTCTTATAGATAATTTTTCTCTAATTAATGACACTTCAAAGGAAACCTTCTTTTCTTATAATCATAGCAATGAACCTATTGAGAAGTTTGCGTTATTAGATTTTAATGAAGACTATGTATTGAATATGAATCCAGATGGTGGATTTCTTTGTTGGAGGAAACTTCCTTCGGCATACTTTACTTTTAAATTAGTAGATGTTGAGGGATATTCGTGGGAATTTAAAAAAGATTCTGAATCAATTAAAGAGGATTACACATTTTGTCTATATTTTAAAAATGGCATCCGAATAACATTATTTAAAGATAAATTTAGAGATTCTCCCTTTATGCATATCCATACAAAATCAACTGCATGGCTTGATAAGCATTGGAATCCAATAAAAAGTGAAGATAAATAGCTATAATCATTAAATTAAAATGAATAAAAAGACAATTGATAGTTGACGTTAATCATGCTTGGGTAATTAGAATGA
Source organism: Candidatus Omnitrophota bacterium (assembly GCA_018823915.1). Classification (GTDB taxonomy): domain Bacteria; phylum Omnitrophota; class Gorgyraeia; order Duberdicusellales; family 4484-171; genus JAHJHM01. Next base: position 896 of record JAHJHM010000199.1, on the reverse strand, counting down.
AAAGGGGGATTTATGGTACGGTTAATTGTTAATATTTTAATAATAGGATTTTGGTTTTTAATGGTAAAAGAGCTCAGCTTAGGAAAAGGGGCAGCGACCATTTTGCTTTTTATTTTTTGTTTTGCAACTTATATTGATGAAAGATTAAGTAAGCTAAATGAAAAGATAGATAAACTTAATGATAAAATTAACGAATTAAGAAAATGAATAAAAAACAATTAGTAGTTGCTTGAGTGATGTAGTATGGAGACTGAAGAGATTAAGCGGATAATTGCGAGAGAGGGGGGTAAACTATGTATATTCCAATATGGCTTATTGTTCTAATTGCGTTAACATCCTTTGTTTTTTATAGACAGACCCATAAAGAAGCAGAGTTTTCTCCTATTAGCATTAGCATAGAACCAAAATGGGATGAATTATTTAAGGACTACAAGATAGCGAATGACGACTCTTGGAAGAGCAAGATTCTTGATAGCAAAGACTACAACGTAATAAAGAATGGGATAAATTTTACCATCTTAAAACCAGAATTAATATATGATGACGACCGTCACCATTTTCAAACTACTATTGATTTTAGGAGAAAGATTGACGAGGTAAGTTCTGATAAAGATGGTGCTTTTTTTGTAGGAATTTATGTTAAACATAGAGTTGAAGGTTACGAGGTTGGAATTAGAACTCCCGATTCGCACGCAAAGAGCTATAAAGAAAGAAGGGAGTATAAAAGCTTTCCTGAAGACGAATCAGACCTTATTCGGGGAGTTCGGGGGAGTTCGGGGGACACGTACTTAATTATAGACTTTGCGAGTGGTTTTTGTTAAAATCAAAATGTGGGAAGAACCGCAAAAATAGTCATACCAGATCATCCGCATCATATTATCCAACGCGGCAATCGT